>JAKJGD010000012.1 GCA_022704585.1 Spirochaetota bacterium
AGGTCTACCGGCACCGCGAGCGAAGTATTGTCATACCGCGAGCCCTGGGTCACCATCTCGAAGAGAATCCGGGCTGTTTGTTCGTCGTTGTCATACACGGGAATGGACCGGCGCTCATGCGAGATGCTCGTGCCGTCAAGGCCCGGGATATAAACCGAAACCTGCTTCTGATGGTCAAGAGAGGGGATATCCGGGAAGATGTCCGCAATATTCTTATCGGTGTGGAAACAGTACATCAGGTAATCAAGGATGAAGAGAGAGGCAAACAGCACGATCAGGCGTCTGGTACGTTCCTTCCCGTCCGGGAAGTCTATGAGCTCGGTCCTGACTTTGTCCGCAAGGCGGAAGACCCGGGCCTTTACCTGGGTGTTGAACAGGAAAAAGGCCTTTTGTTTCAGGGCCGCGGCTTTCGCCTTTATGCTTGCACTGGAAAATTTCATTTGCATTCTGCTTTCCGATAGGATAGTGGTACAATAGGAAAAGGGGCCGGCAGAATCAAGGATTTTTTTTTGACCCGGGCAAATGCGGAAGCGCAGGCTTTTCAGGACCCGCCCGGTCACCCGTGAGTCACTGCACCTGTATCAGGCTGTTATACCGGCTGATGAAATGCATAATTCCGGCGGTAATGCCATCGGCGATTTCCCTCTGGTGGCTCTCTTTCTGCAGAGAGCGGGCCTCTTTTGCGTGTGATATATACCCGATTTCGACCAGGGCAGCCGGCATCAGGGCTCCCCGCAGCACGAAGAAATCGGCCTTCTTGACCCCGCGGGACACGAACTGCGGGCTGTTTTTCGCCAGGCCGTCCTGGATCGCTCCTGCAAGGGCCGCGCTCTCCTTCTGTATCTGGGTGGTCAGCATCATGGCCTCGATGTAATCGACGTCATCGAAATTTTTCTTCTGCATGGATTTCTCCTCGAGGATGATGACGTTGTTTTCCAGCGCCGCAGTGTTACGGGCGTCCTCGTTTGTAGGGTTTTGTGAGAGGAAGAAGGTTTCGGTCCCGGATATTTTTCCCGAGAGCGAGGAGTTCACGTGAATGCTCAGGAAAATGCCGTTCTGTTTTTTTGCAAGCTGGCGGTTGGCTATTGCGGTCCTTCCCGAAAGCTCGACAAACCGGTCATCGCTCCTGGTGACGACGATCCTGAGGGACGGGAGCTTTCTCCTGATTTTTTTCTCGACGAGCCTGGCTACCTTGAGCGTGATGTCCTTTTCCCGGACTCCTCCCTTCCCCACGGCGCCGGGGTCTCTCCCCCCATGACCTGCATCGATTACGATAAAGCTTATCCGGTCCTTGGTTCCCGCGCGGTACGGCTTTCCCTTTTTGTCCGGCGCCGTTTCCCCTGACTCCCGCCGGACGACGAGCCTTCCCTTCTCCCGTTCGAACGTGACATCCGGGATAAAAGAACGCGCGATGAATGTCGCTGCATCAAGCGGGATGAGCACCCTCCCGGCCTTCCTCCGCACCATCGTGTCCGACTTGAAGAGAGCGCCGTCCACCAGCATCACCGACAGGCCGACACCGTAGACAGCCTGGTGGCTTTTCAGGTACAGTCTCCCCTTCTGGGATATCATGTCGAACGAGTGGTCCAGCCCGAGCTGCGCCGCCATCTCGTCGAGGCATACGTACTCTCCCCTCCCGGCTGTTATAACAGAGATATGTTCTGGTGACGACGCAGCCGGAAACGCAAGGAGGATCAGAAACGCCGCGAAGGGACCGAGTCTACGCCTTTTTATCAAGGTATTGCCTTGTGTAGGTTTTGATATAGAGAATGCCGCCGAGGCCATAGAACAGCAGAACGAGAAATACGGAAAAATGCTTCAGCGATATGCCCATGAATGAGTAATCGAGCGATATGATATATAGCGCCCCGCACAGCGCCATGCTGACGGCACACATCTTGCCGAACACGTTTGGCCTGACCTGTATATCGTTACGCATGTAGAGGAGAATGCCGGCAATCACGGCAACTACTTCCCGTGCAAGCGCAATTACCAGCACCCAGAGAGGAAATCCCTTGTACAGCACCAGGAACAGCATGGCGAAGAGGCCGGAAAACTTATCAGCTATCGGGTCCAGGTACTGGCCCAGCTTCGATACCTGGTTCATCAGCCGCGCCAGGTTCCCATCAAGGAAATCGGTCATGATTATGAAGACAACGACGCCCATCTCGTACCAGACATATCCCGTGTCTCCGGTCTGGTATTCCCTGTAGATGAAATACCCCAGGAAGGGGGCCGCGATTATTCTCATTACCGTCAGCACATTTGAAACAGTAATGATCTTATCTTGAAAAATTTCCCGTACCTTCATGTCCCTTCCGATCACTGGTCAGATTGGTTTATCAAGTACACCGGCAGTATCGCTCAATCAGCCATACAGCCGCTCCATTGAATATATATCCGCATGACCGGGACCAATCGTCAAGATAATTTCCGGGAAGGAATCCAATTAACCCCTCGGGTGCGCAATGCCATCGGAGTATTCGGGTACACGACCATAAAAAATAACCACCCCGGAAGAAAAGACTTGAAAATTACGCTGGAATAAATCTTATGAACACCGACCGACAAACTCCGGCGGAATAAACGAAATGAAAAGTTTAAATAAACTGGTCGTGCTGGTATCAGTCGCGATCCTGATCACCGGAACGGGCTGCTCCGACAAGAAGGATGCAATCACGCCGGATACCTACGGAATAATCCTCAAAGGATATTCAGCCATGCGAATTGACCCCATGATCTTCGCGGGCATCATAACCGAGCTCAGCAAGGGTACCACCGTCCGCGTCCTGGAGAGGTCGAGCGAAAAGACCTGGGTGGGGAAGACCCATGACTACTGGTTTAAAGTTCGTACGAAGGACGGGATCTCGGGCTGGGTCTTCGGCCAGAACATATCGATTCATTCATCGAAAAATGATAAATCGATGGATTCAGTCGTTTCCGATTTCATGCAGATAGAGAATGCGAGGGTGAAACAATACCTGATGGGCAAATGGTGGAGCACGAATGAATTCGGCGATTTCACGGAACACTGCCTCGAGCTGTATGAAAGCGGCACGTACAAGTCGTACCTCAAGGGTAACGAGAACAACCCAATCATTGGGACCTACAAGCTTGATTTTAATAAAAATGAAATTATCTTCTCGCGGGGAACTTCATTTAAGAGCAATCTCGACCTGGCGCGCCGGGGCAGCGATTACACGTTGAAAAAGGACCGGAAGGACTTCCAGCTCCATTTCACCAAGATATCCATCGAAACCAGTCCCGAACCGGAAGTGAAGGAGCCGGAACCGCGTAAGCCCGGTGCCGCCGATGGGAACAAGGCTCAATAAATACCTGGCACTGTGCGGGCTCGGCTCCCGCCGGAAAGTCGAGGGGCTCATCGCCGCGGGGCGCGTATCCGTCAACGGCGCCGTGACCGCGAGACTGGGGACCGTGATCGAGCCCGGTGACCGCGTCGAATTCGATGGAAAGCCCCTGGAACTGCTCGAAGATCGCATCTATTTAATGCTCAATAAACCGCGCGCATATATCACCACCCTGAACGACGAGAAGGACCGCCCGACCGTGATGAACCTGGTCCCGGAAAAATTCAGGCGCGCGGGCGTTTACCCGGTCGGCAGGCTTGACCGGGAAACTGAGGGCCTCCTCCTGCTGACCAACGACGGGGACCTCGCCTACCGCCTCACAAAGCCGAGCTTCCATGTACCAAAGGAATACAGGGTCGAGATTGACCGGCCGCTCGCGCCCGACGACAGGGATAAAATCGCGCACGGAATTTACCTTCATCAGCTTGAACTGAAGACACGGCCGTGCAGGGTTGAGGTAGTCGATGAATCCTCGCGGTTCGTGCGCATGGTAATCGTGGAAGGGAAGAACAGACAGATCCGCTATTCATTCATGAATTGCGGCTACACGGTAAAAAAGCTCGAGCGCGTGGCATACGGGAACCTGTCATTGAAGCGGTTGAGAAGGGGAAGCATCAGGACCCTGACATCATCAGAAGTCCGGGAATTGAAAAAGCTGGCCGGCCTGAAGGCCTGAACGCGTTCAAATGGGGGCGGACGACTTCCGTGTTTTCAGGTAGGCTTCCGCCGCATCAATGGTTTCGAAAATCTTGAAAAAATTGCCCATCTTCGCTATATCAAACAACTGCAGTATCTTCGCGCTGTTGCAGACCACGACCATTTCATTGTTTTTATCCTTGATTCTCCTGCTGATGTTGATCAGCGAACTCATGCCCGTCGAATCGATATAATCGAGGTTATTGATATCAAGGATTATATTGCCATATCCGATCTCCTCGAGCTTTTCCTTGATTACGGCTGAAACCCTCGGTGTCTTGATAAAGTCCAGCTCCTCAAACTGCATCGAGAGGACCGAATACCTGTCATATTTAACGCTTTCTATCATGCCCTGTTGTATGACCTTTCAAAAATTGAAACGCCGGCTTTTTCGACATGACTGGAGCTGCCTGAATGTCAGCCGCATGCCACCATGAGAATCTTCACTACAATTCTTAATATCGTCAAAACTGTACAATAAATATCGTTACAGGAGACATAAAATTGAATTATTATATTGAGTATGCCCGGCCAAATCAAGGAAAAAAACAGATCTTTGGTTTTTTCTGAATGCCGATTGCACGTCGGGCTGAGAATTGGCACGACATATAACCAGCCCCTGCCGCCCGGTGAATTTATTTCTTATGCATTTGCCCCTCAATGTCGATTTCTTATAGGGAAACGGCATGCTTGATAGCCCGGTGATACGGGTATCGTCATGACCGAGAGCTAATAAGTTCTTAATACCGGGGACCACGTCATGCAAAATATCGACTTCTATGAAAGAAAGAATATACGGGTCATGCCGCCGCAATTCACAGATACCTATGATCCAGAATACCTCCCCAGGGTCGCTCAACATACGCCCCGGGAGATGGAGCGGGTCAGGAAAAAGGCCAGCAGGGCATTTTTTCTGGTGTCTGCACTTTGCATCCTCTGCTTCACTGCGGGAATCGTCATAGGTATTAAATTTTCAGGCGGTACCCAGCGGGAGATCGTTGATAAAAAGACATTCAACGCCGTCGCCAGCATCGGCAAGAACCTCCCGTTCCTGGGCGGGGAGAACCGGGTCTCCTCCGATTTGAAAAAGAATATTTTCCCAAAAAGCACATATCCCTATGTCATACGGATGACAAAAGACTTCGAGTACGCGGAATCCCAGAAGATCGCCTCCTATTTGAGCCAGCGGGGGCATACGGTCATCCTCGCCAATAATGAGGGTAAAATCCGAATTTTTATCGGCCCGTATCAATCGTCCGGCGCGGCCCGCGACGCATTACAAAAAATTTCAACCTACGATAAATATTCGCTTGCAGAAAACACCCGGATTATAAAAAGGTAGCATCACTGCAAGGGACCCTCGAAAAATCATCGTTTTGACGTGCCCGTAACGACCGTTCCCCTCCCGGGAGCGGCCGGCACCCGGCGGCACCATGATGTATCGTCCCGGGCGCTCACTCACGGCAATTGTGGGCACCGTCGCTTGCGGAATTACTGCATGGTACGAAGGAAACGATAATTGAAAGCCGCTGTCGTCAGAATCGCAACAGATGATGATATCGAATCAATTCATGAAATAATAAACACGTACGCCGGGGACGGTACGCTCCTGTCGCGGAGCCGGGATGATATTGCGTCGACCATCGGAAATTTCTACGTGGCGGTCGTAAACGGCGACATCGCGGGGGTCATCACCTTCCATGATTACGGCGACCACCTGAAGGAGGTCCGGTCTCTCGCCGTGAAAAAGAAATACCTCAGGAGAGGGATCGGCTCCATGCTGCTCGGGAAGCTCATCGACGATCTCACGTCGGCCAACAGTCCCACGCTCTTCGTCCTCACCTATGCGCCCGAATTCTTCAAGAAAAACGGGTTTGTTGAAATCAACATGGACACGCTCCCGGAGAAAATCTGGAAGGACTGCATGTATTGCATGAACTATGCGACCTGCAGCGAAATAGCGCTGCTCTATGACACGAACAGGACAACTCAATCCTGACCGGATACGATCCGGAAACTCGACATAACCGCATCCATTTTCGCTCCGTATTGCAGGTATCCGTCCTCGGATGTGATCAACCGCACGCAATGCGTGATTTTCCCGTTGACGAACACGGCTTCCAGCCCGGCATACCGGGGTGCGCTCCTGTTTGTGTACGAGTACACGATCCGGTCATCACGCTTCTCCCGTACCCGCCGCTCGAGCCCGCCATACCCTGCCCTGCCCTGCCAGTACTCGATGGCCTGATCGAGGTCCTTGAAACGAACCGCGAATTTCTCGCTGTCGACAGCGATCAGGAAGTCGTACGCTTTCGATTCGCCGTTCGACGCCGCGGTACCGCGCGCACCGAAGAGGACCCCTTCATACCGGTACTCAAGCCTTCCGCGGTTGTTCTTCCTGATGACCGAGAGCCCGGCAGGTCCCGTGAAGGAATAATACATCCGGTCATTGATGGCGCGGACGCCGCCCTCAGTCTCGATGAACATGAGGGACGCGGCTTCATTCTGCTCGTCAAACCGGGGGCCGTTGCGCCTCTTGAGAGAATTGAGGACCTCGGTCGCCTTCACCTGCGCCTGGACGATCCTGCCGTTGTCAGCGGGAAGCGCGCGGATCGACTTGAGCACGGTAAGGCCCTCATGGACACGGTGGTCGTTTATCAGGGTGATCCCGAAGTTGAGGTAATAGTCAATGCCGCGGGGCGAGACAGCGCGATAGGGGCGCTCCGGAGTATCGGTTATGCGGATCTTCCCTCCCTGGTCGATAAAATACGTGTTTCCCTCACGATCGCGGAAGAACTTCCAGTCCGGCATCTGCGCGGTAAGCGCGATGGACGCAAGCACCAACAGAACAGGGAGGAGACGTTTTCCCCTACACGGCATGGCTACAGCAGCTGGAACAGTATAATTCCGCACAGAATTATCAGCCCGACCGCAATGGCCATTATGTATATGATCTTGTTCTCGATGCCCGGGGATTCGCTCTGGATTTCTTCGGTGGACTGGCCGAGGAGCAATTTTACATTCTCCTCCTCGAATATTTTCGCCAGGACACCCTTGGCCACCACTGCGTAAAGCATGGTACCGCCCTTTTCAATGGGTATTTTAGCCTTCAGCCTGCCGGGAACCGGGAGACGTCCCCCCTCCTGGTCATGGGCGTTAAGCATCTTCAAAATCTTTTCGGATACCATGTCATGGCCGCTGAGGAGCACCATGATCTTGTCGCCGGGAATCAGCTCCGTCACGTTCTTTCCCTTCACGGGCGCGACTATTCCCTTGCCCTCGATGACGAATTTAGCCTCGCTTTCTACCTTGACGATGCGGTCGTCCTCCTGGACTATCTCTGTCATCTCCTTCGGGGCGCTTCCCGGCATGTCTATCTTGAGTCCCGCCAGGTCCATTGCAAGAGAGCTTGTCGATTCAAGCTCGATCTGGCATTTAACCGAATCGACGTTGAAGGACTTGGCAATGATTTCAGTAACGGTCCTGGTAAGATCGGTGAGGTTCTTTTCCTGAACGTCCGGAAACACGTCATATCCGACAAACGAGTCCGTCAGGTAGTAGGTGAAATTCTGAGAATCGATGACATCGGCGCCCTGGCGAAACGCCAGCAGGTCCTTGTTCAGGGCTTTCCAGTCGTCGAATATGCGCAGCTTTTCAAATGGAGTCGTCTTCGAAAAGATGATCGAGGAGCAGCACGCGATGTATTCATGGATATAGTTGAAGTAGGCCATGAACATGCCGGAGAGTCCCTTTTTTTCAACCAGGAATTTGCACTTGACCACGATAATGTCCAGGTACTGTCCCCCGGACATTTCCTTGGCCTTGATGATATCGCCCCTGGTGTATTTCATGGCGATATCGACCATCTTTGTTTTTTCGTTCAATGAATCATATTGTTCCATGGCATTGTCATTCCTGATAACCGGATAGATATTTTTCCAGCAGCTCGTACTTCTTCTGCGGGCTCAGCCCGAGCAGTTTCTTTACGCCCTGCAGCATCTTTGTTTTATACTTCAGTGAGGCCTCAATAGTGTAAATCCCGTCCTTATGCAGACCGTCAACTATTACGGCTTTTTCATAGGGTATGTTGATCTCGACCATGGGGCCAAGCACAGAGACAATACACTCCGGCGTCAGGTATTTCAGGGACATTTTCGGTATACCGATCTCCAGGCGGCGCAGCATACGGTAGGCTTTGAGCTTTTCCTGCTGCCCCCTGCCATAATTCCCCGGATTGCCGGTCAGCTGTAAAATAATCGAATCGTCCGCAACAGACTCGAGAACGCGCACGTAGGTGTGGCTGGACTTGTACGATGACAGGAGCCCGAAGAGGGTATCATCTTTTACGCGGGCGATATGTTTTGATGCATGTTTCATGGTTTAAGCTCAACCGCACGTTCGTATATTCAGGCCTGCCCTGCGGGTCATCCGGCAAACTGTCACAGCGCGAAAAAAACCCCGGTGTTCTCCTTCTTAATGACCCTCAACGCGTCAAGGCCTTCCAGTATCCCGGCCACCTCGCCGGTGGGGCTGCCGGTGTATTTAACGATATCTTCCTGAGTAATGGATTTGTTGATCCTCAGAAATTCCACGATCTCCCTTTCACGGTCCGACAGGGGCCCGATAAAGAACGCATTATTCTGGCAGATATTTTCGGTTAATACAACAATTTTTTTATTTTTATAGTTCGAGTACGATCTGAACACCATGTCGATGTTGATCTCGGCGATCTCCGAGATGTTCTTCAACTTGACGTAAAACGGGATTTCGCCGTTCCGCGAATCAAGCACCAGGCGCACGATCATCTCGTCAATGAACGAGGAATCGATGACCTTGATGTTTTGAAAATCAAGGACCAGGGTTTCTCCCTCCCTTATATGCTCAAGCATGGCCCGTATAGACTGGTACATCAGGCGCCCCACAGGCCTGGTGAGGAGATCGGGCCCTTTCTGCTTCAACTCGTCAGCCTTTTTCCGTATGCTTATTACCATGCAGCTCTCCCTTCATCCAGCAAGCGATATCAGTATCTGCGTGCCGTCAAAATTGCTCAGATCATTTTTAAGAAAGAGGAACGAAGACCCTGGCGTCCTTCGCTGGTACATCGTCGAGACCGACGCGTTTCCCGATCTCAGGTAGATCGTTCCCTTCAACTTTTCGACTATCGCCTTGACCTGGCAGAGGCCGTAGCCGAATTCCCGCTTGCTGGAGATGGGTGTCGTCATCGCCAGCTCTATCAATTGCGCGGGTGAATCATAAGCGAACGTGTTGTTCCCGAAGCTTTTCAGGATGCCGATGCCCGAGTCGCCGATAGCGAGACGGACGAAGTTCTCCTTCCCGACCGAGTAGGTCTGCATCGCAAGGTAACCGGAATCCAGGCTGTGCTCGTAGATATTCTGGCAGATCTCTGATATCACCGTAACATAATAATCGATGATCCTGTCGGAGAGCCAGTACTTGAGAATATGCTCCGCCCGCTTCCTGAATACCCCGATGATAGCTCCGATCACGCGAACGCTCTCCCTCTCCTTGTTCGGGATCTCGGTGATCTCCAGAACCCGGTTGCTGAACGAGCTTCTTTTCAATAGCATCTTTTCATCCAGCCGGTCAGTTATATCGAAAACCCCGGTCTTGAAAAAATCCATCCTGTGAAGGTACTGGTGTATATTGATGGGAATTCCGGTCAGCTTCAGCTTTGTCCCTTTCTTCCTTAAATAATTCCTGCCAATAAGCAGAAGTGAGAGCATGGAATAAGGCTCGATAAAGGATATCCTTGACAGGTCGAGTTCATCCGCCCCGCCGAGGATCTGTTCCTGCAGGTCGATGACATATTCGAAGTCATAGGGCTCCTTGAAGCGGTTCGGAACCGTCAATATTCTGTTGTCTGTCATACGTCACAGTGTGATCGCATCATCAGCAGCTGCGGAGCGGCCTCCTGCCGTGAATGCGGTTTCCCCTCTTCGATTGTGCCGTGCACTGCCGGCCCCGGCATATGCAGCCAGACCGCCGGGGGACATAATTGCATGTCCCGCGACCCGTTCCAGGCTGTAGTTTCCCTTTTCTATAATCGGAATATATTACATGCGCCTGAATTATTTCTTTTCGAATGCAATGCCGGCGCATACGTTTCAGCCGACGTGATTTAAATATAACGCCGGCACGCGTCATGTTCCATCTTTCTTTCTCTTGCTTTCCTTCCGGAGCGGGGAGGTGGCGGTAAAACTTGAAGGTATGCGACATAATACAACCGCCCGTATGCGTCTGCGACGGCTGAAGACAAAAAACGGCCGGGGGCGTCTGCCCCCGGCCGTCTGGTTATTCACTGTTTTTCCCGGGAATTGCTTTTCTAGTACATGCCGCCCATGCCGCCCATGCCGCCACCGGGAGGCATCATCGGCGCTTTTTCTTCCTGCTTCTCGGTGATCAGGACTTCGGTGGTGCAGAGCATGCCGGCAACCGAAGCCGCGTTCTGAAGGGCCGAGCGCACGACCTTCGCCGGGTCAATGATGCCGTTCTTGATCATGTCGACCCATTCGAGCTTGGCTGCGTCGTACCCGATGTTCTCCTTTTCGGTCTTCGCTTTCTCGACGATGACCGATCCTTCCAGGCCGGCGTTGAAGGCGATCATTCTCATCGGGTCCTCGATGGCCTTCACGATGATCCGTGCACCGATCTGCTCGTCACCCTCAAGCTTGGCAGCAACCGCCATTACGGCTTTCTGCGCGTTGATGAGCGTTTTCCCGCCGCCGGAAACGATCCCTTCCTCGACTGCCGCGCGGGTTGCCGACAGGGCGTCCTCGACCCGGTGCTTCTTCTCTTTCAGCTCAATCTCGGTTGCGGCGCCCACGTTGATGACGGCCACGCCGCCCGCCAGCTTGGCCTTCCGCTCCTGGAGCTTTTCGATATCGTAGTCGGAAGTGGAATCTTCTATTTGCTTCTGGATCTGTGCGATCCGTCCTTTAACGTCTTTCTGGCTGCCGGCGCCCTCAATGATCGTCGTGTTTTCCTTGTCCACGATGACCTTCTTCGCGCGGCCCAGCATCTCCATTGTCGTGTTTTCAAGCTTCATGCCGAGGTCCTCGGAAATCACCTGGCCGCCGGTAAGGACCGCGATGTCCTCCAGCATGGCCTTGCGGCGATCACCGAAACCGGGAGCCTTGACGGCGACGCAGGAGATGGTCTTGCGGAGTGTGTTGACGACGATGGTCGCCAGCGCCTCTCCCTCGACCTCTTCCGCGATGATCAGGAGCGGCTTGCCGGACTGGGCGACTTTCTCGAGCACCGGAAGGAGGTCCTTCATGGTGGAGATTTTCTTGTCATGGATGAGGATGAAAGCGTTCTCGATCATGGCTTCCATCGTTTCTGGATCGGTCGCCATGTAGGGAGAGAGATATCCGCGGTCGAACTGCATCCCCTCGACCACTTCAAGGTGCGTTTCTATCGATTTCGCTTCCTCGACGGTGATGACGCCGTCGCGACCGACCTTGTCCATTGCGTCGGCTATCAGGTTGCCGATCTCTTCGTCGTTGTTGGCCGATATGGAGGCCACCTGCGCTATCTCCTTCTTGTCCACGATTTCGCGCGACGCCGATGCGATGTAGCTCACTACGGCCTCAACGGCCTTGTCAATACCGCGCTTCAGGCTCATCGGGTTCGCACCGGCGGTAACGTTCTTCAGGCTTTCTTTGTAGATGGCTGCCGCAAGAATCGTTGCAGTGGTTGTGCCGTCGCCGGCAACGTCGTTTGTCTTGGTGGCCACTTCTTTGACCATCTGGGCACCCATATTCTCAAAGGGGTCCTCAAGCTCGATTTCTTTAGCAACGGTCACACCGTCTTTCGTAACAGTCGGCGCGCCGAATTTTTTGTCAATGACGACGTTTCTTCCTCTCGGGCCGAGTGTGACCTGGACGGCGTCCGCGAGCTTCTTGACACCCTCAAGCACGGACCGTCTCGCTTCCTCGCTGTACTGTAATATCTTAGCCATTGTATATTCCTCTCTTTACAAAATATTTATTATCTTATTCCATAGTTGCATGGTTGCAGGATTATTTCTCAACAACCGCCAGTATATCGCTCTCAGAGATGATGAGAACGTCCTTACCTTCCTGTTTTACTTCCATTCCGCCGTATTTGCTGAAAAGAACCACGTCTCCAACCTTGACCGTCATCGGTATAAGGTCTTTCCCGTCACGCCGGCCCGGGCCGACTGCGATGATTTTACCCTGCTGGGGCTTTTCTTTCGCTGTATCAGGGACATAGATGGAGCCGACTTTCTCAGCTTCCTGTTCCATTAATTCAATGACGACACGATCGCCTATAGGTTTTAAAGCCATTTAAGTCCTCCTAAAAAATAGATGAGTAATATTTTTCCTCTTACATCCAGAAGAAAATTCAGCTTTTGTAGATATAGAACCTCCCGCTATTACGCACAAAAGGTTCGGTTGGGGCACTTCAAGGTAAAATTAGAATTTATTACTTCGCTTTATCTTAAACTCTAAATTTTGCTGGCACCCAGTATTCAATATCTTTTAAAACTGTTAGCACTCATTAAAATGAGTGCTAACAAATAATTAATATAAAGATATCCACGAATAATCAAATTCAATTAACGACGATTTTTGTCAATTATTAAAAAATATTTTAAATTAAAATGAAAAATCAAGGTTTTTCAGCATGATGCATAAATAATCAAATAATTCATCGGGAAACATCATGAAGGCGGATTTTTAAAATCAGATTTTCCTCCTTTCTTTTCTATGAGTCTTATGTCACTTATCACCATTTCCTTGTCTACGGCCTTGCACATATCGTAGACCGTCAGTGCAGCCACGGATACCGCGGTCAATGCCTCCATTTCCGCGCCGGTTTTCCCCTCCAGCCTGACTTCAGAACTGATCCGAACGCCGCAGGCACTATAATCCAGCTCGAGGACAACATCAATGAAGGACAGGGCAAGAGGATGGCACATCGGGATCAGCTCTGCATTTCTCTTGGCAGCCATGATCCCCGCTATCTTGGCGATCTGGAAGAGATCGCCCTTGGGCAGCAGTCTCTTCTCGATTAGATCGAGGGTGGACCGATTCATCCGAACGAATCCCGCTGCTTTCGCGGTCCTGGCCGTGACTTTCTTGTCCGAAATATCCACCATGACCGGCGTCCCGTCTTTCGAGTAGTGGGAAAAATCAGCCATCACGCACCTGCACGTTATTTTACAATATCGCCGAAGGCGGAGCCGTTCTTCACTGCCATGGCGAGCTTCTGAGCATCCGAGATGTCGCCGATAAGTATGAATCCGGCCAGCCTGTCATTAATAAAGAAAAGCCTTTTATGATGATTTTTTACAATGTCGCCCGTGGCATGGACTCTGCATTCCCCTTCCTTTTTGTCCTGGCAGATATCGCCGGCGGAGTAGATCCTCGTACCGAACGAGTTGAGGATCACAGGATACACTTCATCCAGGAATTGCGCCGGCTTGCCGGCCGCGTTTGAACCGGCTACCTTCCCCTGCTTCATCGCCGCCATCCAGAGCGAGACGCACTTGCCGTTGAACTCGGCCACATCGCCGCAAGCGTATATGCCAGGGAGCGAGGTTTCCATCCGTTCATTCACGACCAGGGCGCGGTTGACCGTAATGCCGCAGCTTTTTGCGATCTCGCTATTGGGCCTGACACCGATCGAGATGACGACCATTTCGGCCGGTATGATCTCGCCGTCGGCGAGCTTAACGCCCGTTGCGCTT
>JAKJGD010000429.1 GCA_022704585.1 Spirochaetota bacterium
TTTTTTCCTGTTATACACGAACCCGCCGGAGGAGATGATCACGCCGCCCCTGGACCTGATCCGCAAGGTTTTGCCGAACCGCTTCTCCACCCGGGCGAGGAGCCTCCTGCTCCTGCTGCTGACAAAACCCAGGTTGTACAGGAGGGCGTGCAGGGCCGTGGCCAGCGGCGACTGGTTCAGCTCAAGGACCTCGATACCCGCGACGGCGCCGCTGTCGTCGGTGATGATTTTTTCCGACCTGCACCGGCTGCGGAACGCGACGCCGCGGTCGAGCGCGGCTTTGCGCAATGTCGAATACAGGTAACCTCCAGACATCCCTTTCCCCAGGGGGACATGCCCCCGGGGAATGTACGCGTTTTTATCGGAGTATTGCTTTTCGTTCCCGGAAAAATAGAGCCCGAACCCGCCCGGGGGCTGGTTGGTCTTGCCGGGAAAATACGTTTCAGGGATCACCAGGCCCAGGCCTTCGAGCCAGTCGATGTTTTCGGAGCTCCTTTCGCAGAAGGCCTTCATTGCCGCGGGGTCGATCTCATCGTCGCGGCAGCAGGCCGGGTTGCTGGCCATCTCGCGCATCATGTAGCGGTACATTTTTTCCGGGGTATCGTTGAAGCCCGCGGCCTTCTGGTGCCGTGTGCCGCCACCGGAGTAGATGACGCCCCCGCTCAGCCTGGTGGCGCCGCCGCCGGTGAAACGGTCGATGGCGAGGACCCGCGCTCCATTGTCCGCGGCCTCGATGGCCGCACAGGCGCCGGCGCCGCCGAACCCGACCACGACCACGTCGAATTCTTCGTCCCACTGCTGGTTGGTATTCTTTACGTTCACGATTGCATGCTCCTCTTCCTGTGCGATTGTTGTGCTGCAGCGTACGGTCCCGTGATAACCGGGTAAGCTTTTATGAATTCGAGGGGGATGTCCGTTCCCGTTCTTTTATTAATTGCTTACGTACTTTTTATAAAACTCGACGCATTCCTTCATTCCCTTTTCGCTGCCGATGATCGGTCTGAAGCCGAGATCGCGGCGCGCCTTGTCCTGCCGGAAGGTGAATTTTGCGGTGAGGTTGTGGACCTCCAGCCTTGTCATGAAGGGGCGCGGGCCCCCGATGTAATGCAGGCATTCGGCGAGGAACCCGAGGAAATACATAGGCAGGGCGGGGATGGACCGGGTCGGGACCCTGTATCCGAGTCCCTCGATGAGGGGCCTGAGCCATTCCATCAGGTTCATCGGTTCGTCGTCCACAATGAAATAGGCCTGGCCGCCCACCACCTCCGGCTTCCTGGCGAGCCCTTCCGCTGTAAGGATCTCGGCCAGGACCAGGTTGTCCACATGGGTATTGTCTATGATGGCGTCGGAAGGCCCGATGGTGGCGACGAGCTTCCCCTTTAAAAGCTGGTCAATGAACTTGGAAAACATGTAGCAGTCGTCGGACGAGCCCCAGATGCCGCCGGGGCGGAGAGACGCAGTCCGGAGGTCCTTCCCGTTCGCCGCAAGGACGATCTTCTCCGCCGCTGTCTTCGTTTTTGCGTACAGGTCGAGGTAGCGCTTCGCGTATGGTTTCGTTTCGTCGCCGGCGATGACCGGCCTGGTGTCGAAGCAGACGACATGCGAGCTCGTGTATACCAGGGACTTCACGCCGGTTTCCCGGCAGGCCCTGATGACGTTTTCTGTGCCCTTGACATTGATGCCGTACACCTCGCGTCGCACGGAGGGGCGGCAGATGCCCAGAAAATTCATGACAGCGGCGCAGTGGAACACGGTGGTGCATCCTTCGGTTGCCGCTCGGACCGCGTTGAAATCCCTGATGTCCCCGGTGAAATATTTCACGTTCGGGAGAGGTTTTGCGTCGGGCCGTATGTCGAGGGAATGAACGGTGCAGCCCCGCTCGACCAGCGCCCGGGAGAGAGCGCGGCCCAGGAATCCCGATCCTCCTGTCACCAGGCAGGCGGGTCCGAAGATGGGTGTCTTTTCAGTCATAGCCGGGATATATATGTTTAATCACTATATTGAGAATATTTTTTTGATTAAGTTTTTGTCAAACTGTTTTTTATGGGCACCATGGTATTCATCCACTATCCCGGTAGTATGGAACCGGACGGCCGCCTGCAGGGAAAAAACGGGATACGGGAAGCGGTTCTTCCGGGAAATGCACGCAGCGGTAAGCCGGGGATATGAACCGGTTAACTATTTGCCTGATTCAATCGACTCTACAAACATTTCGCCGATTAAACGCCCGAGGGACTTCATGTATCTGACCACTTCTTTGCTGCTTTTATCGGGATTATTTCTGAAGGCCAGAAGGATTCCGTTTAAGGCGCAGAAGAGGCCGTGGGAATACATCCTGACGGGGCCTTCGGGTTTAATCCGCCGGAGCACTGCGTCAAATTGGGCGAATATCCGGTGCTCAATCTCGATGATTTTATCGAGCAGCTCCGGCTTGAGGTTTCCGTCCAGCATGAAATTGACCAGCATTTTGAAATAGTAGTCGTTACTGGTAAGGTAGTCTATGAAGTTGTCGATGAACCGGTAAATGCCCTCCCTGTCGTACTCGCTTTGCGCAAGAAAGGAGTCAAGAATTTCTATGATCCGCGATGTGCTTCCCAGGAACGCCTCGACAAACAGGGATTGCTGATCGGGAAAATATCTATAAATGAGCGCCGTGGATATGGATGCTTCGTTGGCTATATCGCGCATGCGTACTTTGCTCAGGGGTTTTGATGCGAATACCTTTTCCGCGGCTGAAAGGATTATTTTTCTGCGGGCTTCGCGTTCCTGTTCTTTCAGGTTTGAAAATGATTTGGGCTGCTTCATCCTTCCTCTATATGGCCGCAGCAGGCTGCCGCACGATCAAACTGCCGCATTGCAGTGCAAAGGGAGAATCATATTTAAAATTACAATGAAGAATCCGGTCTGGATGTGTCAAGTAATATCTTGATGCCCGGGCCGCGCGGAATATGCCGTGCCCGCGCTCATCTGAAACGTCATCGTGCCGGCATGAGGTGCC
>JAKJGD010000430.1 GCA_022704585.1 Spirochaetota bacterium
CTACCGCGGCCTCGGTCTTGCGGACCCGGTACGGCCGCTGGTCCCCAACATCCGCATCGCGCAGGAGCGCGTCGTGATCGAGCTGACCCGGGGGTGCAGTAACTTCTGTAATTTCTGCCATGCCGGGTTCTACGACCTGCCGTACCGGTGCTATGATTTCAACGCCGCGTCGGACCGCATTGACGAGATCGTGCGAAACACGGGTTACAACGAGGTGACGCTGTCATCCCTTTCAATAAGCGATTACCCGAAGCTGACCGGGCTTATTAACCGGGTGCTGCCCAGACTCACGGAGCAGGGAGTATCGGTCGCGTTCCCGTCGCTCCGGGTCGATCGCGAGACGCTTCCCATCATCGAGCAGATATCCGAGGTAAGGCGCGCCTCTCTCACCTTTGCGGTGGAGTCCGCCTCCGACGCTATCAGGGCGCGTGCCAACAAGAAGGTCGTCCTGCAAGACCTGGTCGATATCGTGAAGCACGTGTATGGAAGGGGATGGAAGGTCATCAAGCTCTACTTCATGATCGGGCTTCCCGGGTGCGAGGAGCAGGACGAGGCCGGGGGCATCATCGAGCTGTTAAAGAGTATTTATAAAATCGGCGGGAAGAGGCTGGACATCAACGTGACCGTGTCGCCCTTTGTGCCAAAGCCCCATACGCCGTTCCAGCGCGATCGCCAGATGGGCCGCGACTATTTCGAGAGCGCGATCCTCAGGATCAAGCGCGGGCTGCCGCGCTCAATCAAGATCAAGAACCATGACGTGAAGGCGTCGGTCATCGAGGGCGTGCTCGCACGGGGCGACGCCAGGCTCGGTGCCGTCATAGAGCGGTCGTACCGCGACGGCTGCAGGTTCGATTCCTGGGAGGAGCAGTTCCGCTTCGACATCTGGCAGAAGAACCTGGAAGGCCTGTTCCCGGGGTGGGAGGCGTGTCTGGGCCGCCGTGACGAGGCGGTTTTCCCCTGGAGCTTCGCTGTCACGGGGTTCGAGGGCATGACAGATAAACTCGCCGGTGCCGGCGCACGGGAGGTCGGCAGGCGGGAGCGGCCGCGGCGGGAGGGTGATGAGATCGACGCGGCCCGTATCCGGGAGGCGCGGAAGGCGTTCGAGCGGCGCTTCTCCGTCATGAAGCGCGTGCGCCTGCGACTTGCGAAAACCGGCATGATGCGGTTTATACCGCACAACGACTTCATGGAGATCGTGAAGCGCGCGCTCCGGATGGCAGATGCTCCGGTCGCCATGACGCAGGGATTCAACAAGAGGGAGCGTATGTCGGCCGGGTTCCCGCTCCCGCTCGGTATCGAGAGCGAAGCGGAACTCGTCGACATAGAGCTGTTCGACGATATCGGCGAGGGCTTTCTCGACAGATTGAACAGCCGGCTCCCGGAGGGAATATCGGCGCCGGCAATCCGCTTCATAGATGAATGGGTCTCCCTCATGGCCCTGACCGGGGTCGTGCAGTACCGGGTGACGGACATGACCGGGGAGGTCATCGGTACAATGGCCCGCAGCCTCGGGGCAGGGATCGATTTCATCAAGCGGACCGGTAAAACCGAGAAGCGCCTATCCTTCAATGAGGCGGTCCATTCCCATAAGATGCCTGACGACCGGACAGCGCTTCTCTGGTTGTACGCGGGGTCAGAGCAATCCATCAGGATCGACGACGCGGTGCGCAATCTCGCGAACATCGACGGCCCCCTGCCGGTGAATATCAGGATCGTGAAGACAGCGCAGTACCGTAAAACTGAGACCGGGATTGATCTTCTTCTATAGGTCCGCAAGCGCTTGCGGACCTATAGAAATTAAGAATATTTTACTTGAAAAAATCTCAACAAAAGGTATCTTTTAGTCAGGAAGAGTTACTTACAATATTAAAGGCTTGAAAAGCCAAAAATCCATAATTCAGGGAGGAATTTATGGAAATATCAAACATCAGCGGTCCGGATACGGTGCCCCACGGCTTTTCTACTGAGCCCCCGCGCCAGGAAGAGACCAGGCAAAGCGAGCCTCAGCCAGTTAATAGAAACCCGGAACCTGCCGAAAATAGTAAAGGGACCACAATCGACACATACGCATAGGCAGGGTATATGGCTCTTAGCAAGGCGGAAAAAGCGGCATACAACGACGAGATCAAGGACATCAAGCGCGACGTTGAGCAGGTCAAAAAAGCCATCAATGAAGCCATGATTAAAAAGAAGAAGTATCCCAACATCAAGGGATACCTCAGCCTGGAGATTGCCAGCCGCGAGATGGACGTGATCGACGATATCCTTAAAATGAACGACCTGTCCGTGGAAATGCTCGGTATCAAAAACAACAGCCTGCTCGAATCCGCCAAAAAGGAATTTTATAATCTCATCAAGCACATGGAAGAGGTCGTCGGATCGGATATTGACAGGACCCTCAAGGAAAATGATTTATACCTCGCGAGCATCAACCGCCTGAACCAGGCCCAGATACTCACGTTTATTCACCGGATGCACCGGGTTCTGAATGAATTGAAAAACAAGTTCGGCACTGATTCCAAGTGGAAGTGGCTGTTCGTGGAGCTCCAGGCGCGTGTTGCCGTAATAACCAAGAACATTACCAGCTTTTCCGAGGTAGCGAAGTTCAGGGACCCGCGCTCCGATTTTTTCTATGAGCGGCGCGACCTGATGCAGCTATGCAAGGAGAGCCTTACCGAGGCTGCCCGCCAGTTCAGGACGAAGTACGAGATGGCCGGCAAGGCACGGAACGACCTGAAAATGTCGATCGAGTATCTTTCTGCACTTCGCAAGATACATGTCCTTTTCGGCGAGGATACTGAAGCCGTTAAGCTCAAAAACATTATTGATGCCGCGAAAATTGCACTCGAAGCTGAAGACAAGGCCAAAGATAAAAATAAGAAAGAAAAAGCAAAGTCCTGAAATATACCGATAAACACCTCTATTCAACCAAATCCATCGTTTTATATTGGCTTTAACTCGCCAGCTTTTTAAATTGTTATAGAAGGCTTTTTTT
>JAKJGD010000431.1 GCA_022704585.1 Spirochaetota bacterium
GTCCCCGCCTATTACGACACGGTCGACCTGGCGGCGGCGGAGAAGCTCTACGCGGTCTTCAACATCAACGAGGTGTTTGTGGACCTCAACATCGGCAAGCGGGTCTACTTCCGGATCGGCAAGCAGCTCCTCAAGTGGGGGGTCGGGTACCTCTGGACCCCCACGGACATGATCAGCGTTGAAAAGAGGAACATCCAGGACTCCTCCCAGGTGATGCAGGGCACGTACGGCCTCAAGATACATGTCCCGTTCGGGACCCGGGCGAATATCTACTCGTTCATCGACATGAACAACGCGAAGCATATCGCCGACCTCGCCATGGCCAACAAGGTGGAGGTGCTGTTCGGGAAAACGGAGCTTGCGCTCTCCATACTTCTCAAACAGCACAACCTGCCCGTGTACGGGTTCGATTTCACCTCGCGCGTTCTGACGCTCGACGTGCACGGCGAGGCCAGCCTTTCGTACGGCGACAACCGGAGAAAGCTCCGGGGCTGGCCCTGGTACCTGGCCCTCGGCTCGGCAACGGTGCCGGTGGAGTCCCTCTACCTGGCCGGGAACAGGGCATATATTTTTGACCGCCGGGTGCGCGGCGAGTGGATAGGGAAGGCAAGCTTCGGCTTCGGCCGGGGCTTCGATGTGCGGGGCGTGAAAGAGCGGATACGGTTCGACGTGGAGGTGTTCTACAACCACGCGGGTTACGACACGCACGTGTTCGAGAAGGACTTTTTGAACGCGACCTATTTCCTCACCAACGGTCTCTATACCCCGAACTACATGGGAAAGTACTACGTCGGCGGGTTCATCACAATACGGGAGATGTTCGTGCAGGAGCTGTCGTCGATGATCAACTGCGTGGTGAACATTCGCGAAGAGTCGTCGATTATATCGGGCATGATATCCTACGCGCCCTTCTACGACCTCACGCTCAACCTTATGGTGAACGGGTTCGTGGGCAAGGAGAACCGCGAGTACACCGTGTACGGGAACTATCTCACCGCCGAGCTGTCCGTGAAGCTGGTCTTCTGACTGGCGGAATTTTTTAATAAATCATACTTGAATTTTTCCGGTCACGTAGCGTACAGTGTCATTTTGGCGTCCGTTATGCCATGCTCCATGGTTTAGGCCCAAGCCCGGGGGGGAAGCCGCGCCGTAGAGCTTTCCGGAAGGCCGGACGCATCAATAATCCCATTCGAAAAAGGATATATACAGTGCCACGAACAAACTATCAATACGAAAAGCGCCAGAGAGACCTGGCAAAGAAAAAAAAGAAAGAGGAAAAAAGGCAGCGCAAGCTCGAGAAAAACAACACGGCACAAACCGAGAATCCCGATGCTGCCGTAGAGGAAACCGAACCCTCGGGCGAGCCCGGCACGGAGCCTGATACCAGGTAGCTGCACTTTTCGCCAGGGGCGTTTCACGCCCCGATGCTATAGGCCCGCAATGTACTGCAGCACCGCCCAGTAGAACAGGCCGGCGCCAGCCAGCACGAGTACGTGAAATATCTCGTGGAACCCGAAGACGCCCGGCAGTGGGTCCGGCCGCTTCCGCGCGTAGATGACCGCGCCGGCCGTGTATGCGATCCCGCCCGCTATGCAGAGCGAGAACGTGCCGGCCGGCATGGCCTGCCAGAGCCTGTACAGGGGGACCACCGCTATCCAGCCCATGGCCAGGTAAAGCGCCGCGGACAGCGCGCGCGGCTTGGCGATCCACGCGAAGGTAAGGACCGTGCCGGCGAGCACGATGCCCCATTGCGCGATGAGTATTCCCCATCGCCACCACCCGGTGAGATAGGTGTAGATGAAGGGAGTATAAGTCCCGGCTATCATCAGGTATATCGCCATGTGGTCGAGTTTTCGCAGGAGGGACGTGCCGTTTCCCTCCGGTTTGAACGCGTGGTAGGCCGAGCTCGCAAGGAAGAGCGCCATGACCGAGATGCCGTATATGACGAGCGTCCCCTGCCGGCACGGGTCAGCGGCCGGATGAGCCAGGATCACGACAAATCCCGCGAGGGCCAGGATGAAGCCAAGCGCGTGCGTGTAGAATGAAGCCGGGTCTTTTATGACTGTAGCCATGTGCAAGCCTGCCGGAATGGAATAAACGCCGGCAGAGCCGACAATGATAATGACAGGGACCGGGACCAAACGGTTGCATATAATCGTTGACAGGCCGCCGGTTTGCTATAGTATTGAATCACACGATACACAAACTGGAGCACTCATAGCGGATGCCGGTATTCTCCTTTATGTTGGCCTCGCTGGCCTCGTTGATCGCCTATGCCTCGATACGGCAGCTCTTTATCGCGATACGGAAGCGGGGCTCGGCCCTCCATTTTGCCTTTTGCCTTATCAGCTTGGGAGTATTCGGATCCGTGGTCGGCAACCTTGTCCTGCTGCATACGGATACTGCGCAGGGCATCGTTAACGCAGGCCGTATCCGGGTCTTGTTCGGGGGGATCAGCATCGCCTTTGCTCCCTGGTTCGCGTCCTATTACACCGGGTTTAGGCCCCGCACGTTCCTGGTCGTCTTCAGCTCGCTGGCTCTCCTGTTTATGGCGGCACGGTTGTTCGATCCGTTCCTGCTGACCTACTCGGTGATACTTGACCCCCTGCATCTCACCCTTCCCTGGCAGGAGCGGATCGCGGTATTCAACGCGAAAACCAACGGGTGGATGTACGTCTATTATGCCATCGCATTCACAGCTCTCGGTTCCATCTATGTCTCGTCCCTGTACCAGTACCGAAAGGGAGAGCGGAGGCGTGCCTTCATGGTGCTGGCGGCGGTCACGCTCCTGGCTGGTGCCATTGCTCACGACATGGTGGTCATATTGAACCACTCCCAGTGGGTGCTGCTCGCGGATTTCGGTTGGCTCACCATGGTCCTCCTCCTGGATATAAGCCTTACCGACGACATCGTCAGGACGGGCGAGATCAAAAAGAGCCTGGTCGACAGCGAGAAGACCCTGCGGCTGAGCGAGGAAAAATACCGCCTGCT
>JAKJGD010000432.1 GCA_022704585.1 Spirochaetota bacterium
CCCTCGAGGAGCTGGAAGCATCCATGGCCGGATGCCCGTCAGCAAAGCGGTTTTTACTGAAGCCGGTCGAGGCGCTGGCGGGACGCGGGATGGTTATCGTGCGCGAAGCGGCCCGGAAACGGATTCTCAACGGCGCTCCCTTTCCGGCTGAAGAAGCAGTGGAAATAAGGGACAACGGCGGAAAATTGTTCATAATTCTGGATGAAAGTGAAAATCTTATTGCAATTGCGGATATGGATATCCACAAATGGCATATTAAATATTTAAATGTGTTTAATTCGGTGATACAATAGGATACAGGCGTCCCTGTTCCCCTCGGGGGAAAGCACCACACAGAAGATCCGGCAATGATGCTGATCATATAATTCGCATGGAGGAAGAGAGAGACAATGAGTCAGAAGCAGGAGATCATTGAGAAGTACAAAACTCATGACAAGGATACCGGTTCCCCGGAAGTGCAGATAGCCCTTCTTTCGGACCGGATCAATCATCTTACCGAGCATTTCAAGACCCACGCGAAGGATTTCCATTCGCGCCGCGGGCTTCTCAAGCTTGTCGGTCAGAGAAGAAGGCTTCTTGATTATCTGAAGAAAAAAGATCTGACCCGTTATCGCGGGCTGATCAAGGAACTGGGCATCCGGAGATAACGGGTACCCCGAGTCAACCCCGCCGGGATGTGAGCTCGGCGCCGGAGCGGCGCCGGTAACAGATTGTCAGAATATAGGAGCCAGACATCGCGATAACTGCCGTTATCGCTGTCTCTGACCTCTATATTCTGGCATGCCCATTATAACAATCTGCATCTCCGCGGAGGAAAACGTATTATAGTGAGGTAGCAGCATGTCTATTGAATTGAGTCTAGAGGTAGGAAGAGAGAAACTTAGTTTTAACACCGGGTATCTGGCCAAACAGGCGGATGGCGCGGTGGCAGTTTCGTACGGGGAGGTGGTCGTGTTCGCCTCTGTTGTCATGTCGCACGAGCTGAAGGAGGGGCAGGATTTCTTTCCCCTGACCGTGGATTACCGCGAGAAGTCGTATGCAGCGGGCAAATTTCCGGGCGGCTTCATCAAACGGGAGTCACGGCCCAGCGATAAGGAGGTCCTGACGAGCAGGCTCACCGACCGGCCGATCAGGCCCCTGTTCCCTGCCGACTTCATCAACGAGGTCCAGATCATCATCTACGTCCTGTCGGCTGACCGGACGAACCAGCATGACATTTTTTCCATCAACGCGGCGTCGGCCGCGCTTGCCATTTCCGGAATCCCGTTCCAGGGCCCGGTAGGCGCGGTGCGGGTGGGGCGCCTGAACGGCGAGTGGATCGTGAACCCGACCTTCTCGGAATCGGACGAGAGCGATATCGACCTGGTCGTCGCCGGAACGAAGAAAGCGGTGACCATGATCGAGGGCTCGTCGAAAAACGTGTCCGAGGACGACATGATCGACGCGGTGGAATTTGCGCACAAGCACATAGTCAGGATATGCGAGACCCAGGAAGAGCTCGCGAAGGCGGTAAACAGGCCGCCCATCACCTACACGCCGTTCGTCCCGGACGACAAGCTCAGGTCCGAGATCAAGGGCCGGTATCTGCCCGACATCGACAGGCTCTCCGAACACAAAATCAAGCATATAAGGGAAAACGCAAAGAGCGATATCATCGACCGGGCGAAGAAGGAGCTTGCCGAGGCCTTCCCGGACACGATCGGCCAGGCTTCCGGTATCATCGACGAGCTGGACGGCGAGTTCGTACGGAAGCGGATCCTCGAATCGGGATCGCGTGCGGACGGTCGGGGGCTCCGCGACATCAGGCCCATCGACATCATGCTGGGCATCCTGCCCCGGGCTCACGGATCCGCCGTGTTCACCCGCGGCGAGACCCAGAGCCTCGGGATCACGACGCTCGGCTCGGTTGACGACGTCCAGCGGATGGATGACATCGAAGGGGAGGGTTCAAAGAGCTTCATGCTCCATTACCACTTTCCGCCCTTCTCAGTGGGGGAGACCGGCCGCCACGGCGGCGTGGGACGCCGCGAGATCGGTCACGGTATGCTGGCGGAACGGGCCCTGGAATACGTCATTCCCGGCAACAAGGATTTTCCCTACACCATCCGCCAGGTCTCCGAGATACTGGAGTCGAACGGCTCCTCGTCAATGGCCTCGGTCTGCTCCGCATCGCTTTCACTCTATAACGCCGGCGTTCCCCTCAAGGCGGCCGTGGCGGGCATCGCCATGGGACTGGTCATGGAGGGTGACAAGTACGCGGTGCTCAGCGACATCATCGGGCTGGAAGACCACCTGGGCGACATGGACTTCAAGGTCACGGGGACCGAGAACGGCATAACCGCCTTCCAGATGGACATCAAGATACAGGGCATCACGCCCGCGATCATGAGGGCCGCACTCGACCAGGCTAAAGAGGGCCGGCTCCATATACTCTCGATCATGAATAAAGTTCAGCCGATGCCGGAGAAGCAGCTTTCTCCCTACGCGCCCAAGATGAAGACCATCATGATCAATCCCGAGAAGATCGGCGCGGTCATCGGGCCCGGCGGCAAGACGATTCGCCAGATCATCGAGGAGACCGGGTCCGATGTCAATGTCGAGGACGACGGCTCGGTGACACTCACCGGTCCGACCCAGAAATCCGTGGAGATGGCCGAGGAGTACATCAGGGCGATCACCGAAGAGGTGGAGGTCAACAGGATATACGAGGGCACCGTCAGGCGGCTCTTCGAATTCGGCGCGATGGTGGAAATACTCCCGGGCAAGGAAGGGCTTATACATATCTCCAAGCTTGCGAACCAGCGCGTCAACAAGGTCGAGGACGTGGTTAAGATCGGCGACCGGGTCCGTGTTAAGGTCATCAAGGTCGACGATCGCGGCAGGATCGACCTGAGCCTGAAAGACGTGGACTGAGCGGCCCGGAGACCGATGGTATACAGGCGTCTTCAGGACAACGGCGTGACCGTACTGC
>JAKJGD010000013.1 GCA_022704585.1 Spirochaetota bacterium
CTCCCCGCCATTTCACCTGTATAATTGCATCTATTCGCATACGCTCTAATGATCCGCCGGAGTTTGTCTTAATGAACATTATCAAAGCCAGATACGCCTCCCTTGAATCAGTCACTACCGTCGCCATCTGCGCCGACCTTGCCTGCCGGGAGGGATGGAAACGTAATTTCGTCCCCCTGATGGACCATGTCTGGCGCCTGCACCGGCCCGGCGCGTTTCTCGTGGCCGGCGATCTCTCTCTCAACAGCGCCCCGGATGAATACGAGGAGATCATTTCGCTCATGGAACCGTATCAGTCCCGGCTCGCGGCCATACCGGGCGACCATGACAGGCCCCTTGCCGGCTTCATAAAATATTTCGGCGCCACCCGCAAGGTGGTCGATATCGGCCGCTGGCGCTTCATCTGCGTCAACACCTCGAACAGGATGTTTCTCCGTTCCGAGGAAGATTTCATAGAGCGTAATATCCGGAAAAACTCGGTGATCCTCTCCCACCTTCCTCCCGAGGCTGATGGATGGACCTTTCACTCTCTCTGGCCCCGATCGTCCGACCGGTTCCTCGCGGTGTTCGACCGGCACCGGAATAAAATAGCCGCCGCATTCTTCGGGCACATACACGGCCATTCGGAACGTGAGCGCCACGGCATTCCCCTCATCGCAACCGGCGGCGTCGCCGAATCCCTGATCGTTGAAGGCAACCGCTATTCCGGCAACGGCCGACTCCAGATGATGATCTTCGACGTATCAAGCGGCGCCATTTCCCTGTGCGAGTTGGAAAATCCCGCCTGAGTCCGGTCCGGCCCCGGTCTCACAGCAGAAGGTACAGGAACCGGCATGCGACATCACCCGTTTTCTGAAGGCGCGATATGAACGCGTCAGAGACCAGCAGCGTGTCGCCTTCCGCGGCGGTAACCGTATCGCCGCCGATGATCACTTTCATGGATCCCTGGATCACGGCAATGAATTCCTTTCCCTTGTGCAGCATGAGGGGGCCCTCTACCGAGGTATCATCCTGCAGGGTCACGTAAAACGGCTTTATACCGTAGTGATCGGTATCGACGATCTGGACCATGTCAACGTGTCGATGAGGCACCGAGCGGTGGCCGCCTTTCTTCGACAGCAGATACCCCGAGCTGTTCATTCCGCCGCCGGCCCCCCCGATAAAATAATCGACCGGTTTCGAGAATACGGTGGAGAGCTGCAGAAGCGTCTGCAGCGATGGCGTGATGATGTCGTTCTCTATCTGGGATATGGCCCCCGGTGTCATGGCAAGGGCCGCCGCCAGGTCCGCCTGGGTCATCCGCGCCTCCTTCCTGAGGTTCTTGACCTTGTCCCCTATTTCGAAGCTCCCTGCGGTCTTTCGGTCTTCGAACAGGATGTTGCCGTCGATTATCTTGAAGCTGGTCGGCCGGGACCCGTACAGGGGCGTACGGTCCTGCAGCTTGTGAACCTTCAGCTCGTAGTAATCGGTCTCTGTCGTATTGATCGAAAACACGATCTGCGTGGTCTGCATGATGCCGGAAATAAATTCCTTGGAATGGGACTCTCGCCGAACGATCCAGTAGGCGAGCGCTTTTAGATCGTAGAGCTTCGGGCAGGTAAACGTGAAAAAATCGAGCACCGCCTTTTCGTCCTTCCATAACTCGTTCATACCGGTGAGGCCGTCAAAAATGTAGAAAGAGCCCTCTTTATTGCTCCGCTCTATTTCATTGAGCTTGCTCACGAAGGAGGTGATATTTTTCGGATTTTCGATGCAGGTAACCCGTTTTTTATCATACTTGTCGCTCTGGTAAAAATCGAGAAAGACGCTGTCGCTATTGCCCTTGCCATGGGTAAATGCATCAATCAGGATCGTATTTTCCCTGCTGAAGAGATAATCATACCGCTGCATGATCGTGTGGGGCGAGAAATTGAAACTGATAAAAATTATTTTTTCGCTGAAATCCGCCGCGCCGTAAAAAAAGCTCCTTATGAAATACTCCACCGGCACCCCGTCTGCCGATTCCCAGACGACATTGTCGCCGAGGCTCAAACCCCCCGTCAGTTTGTCCAGATATCCAAGTCCCGTGCTTATCATTGCCCGCACCCTTATTTGTTTTTATAACGCCAACAACAATACTCAAGCATTATCCGCGAGCCATGAGCGGGTCAAATTTTTTTACCGCTTGGATCCGCTACCCGCGCATTTTCGCCAGGCCTCTTCTCCGGCACAATAAGCACTACTTCAAAAGAGAGGCTCCCCTGTAATATATCCTATAATTTATTTAGGATCGCTAAATTAATTAATAGAATTGATAAATTTAACATTCACGTAATAATCTTTTAATTATATTATTGCATAGTAGGTATTCGATTTTACCCTTGTCAAATAAACCGGCTCACGGGAAAATCGCAATTGAGGAGTCAGCAAATTTATATGCACCGGTCAGGAATTCATCCAGGACTTTACAGCAGCGCCTACGAGCACGATTCATGCGGCATTGGATTCGTCGCGCACATCAAGGGAGTTCCTTCCCACGATATAGTCGGGCGCGGACTTGAAGTCCTTGAGCGCATGGAGCACCGCGGCGCGGAAAGCGCGGATAACAAGACCGGTGACGGTGCCGGCATCCTGATCCAGATCCCGGACGCACTGTACCGGCCCGGGATGCCGTCCCTTCCCGGCCCCGGCTCCTACGGTACCGGCATCGTGTTCCTGCCCCGTGATCCTGCCGAAGCGGACTTCTGCATCGCCGGACTAGAGGGTGTCATCGACGAAGAAGGAATGCGGACCGTCGGCTGGCGCACCGTTGAGGTGGACAGCTCTGTCCTGGGCACCATTTCCCGCTCCTCGGAGCCGACCATGAGGCAGATCTTCATCGCCGGGAGGGAGTGCCTGGAACCGGACGTATTGGAGCGAAAGCTCTACATCATTCGGAAAGTGATCGAAAACAAGATACGCAACTCACAGCTGGCGCAGAAGCACCTGTTCTATATCGCGTCCCTTTCGGGCAGAACGATCGTATACAAGGGTATGCTCATGCCCAACCAGGTGCGGCACTATTACCATGACCTGTGCGACCCGCACATGGAGAGCGCGGTCGCCCTGGTACACTCACGCTTCAGCACCAACACTTTCCCCTCATGGGACCTGGCGCAGCCGTTCCGGCTCCTTGCCCATAACGGCGAAATCAACACCGTGAAGGGAAACCGCTTCTGGATGTCTGCCCGAGAGTCGACCTTCGAATCGCCCCAGTTCGGCAGCGACATCCGGAAGATACTTCCGGTTATAGAGCCGGGTAAAAGCGATTCCGCGTCGTTCGACAATGCGCTGGAGATGCTCTATTTTACCGGCCGTTCCCTGCCCCACGCTCTCATGATGCTGATACCGGAATCATGGAATGAAAAAAATCCGATACCGGAAGAGCTGAAATCATTTTACGAGTACCACTCGACTTTTATGGAGCCCTGGGACGGTCCCGCTTCCATGGTCTTCTGCGACGGCAGGTACGTCGGCGGGACCCTGGACCGGAACGGCCTGCGGCCTTCCCGCTACGTCGTCACCCATGACGATCTCATCGTCATGGGATCGGAAGTGGGGGTCCAGAATTTCCCGACAGAGGCCATTGCATACAAGGGCCGACTGACGCCCGGGAAGCTCCTGCTGGTCGACCTGAAAGAGGGGCGCATCATCCCGGACGAAGAGATCAAGCACCGGATATACACGCGTAAACCGTACCAGCTCTGGGTGCAGCTGAACAGAAAGAAGCTGGAAGATATCGACGCGCGGGGTGAAACCCCGGTTGCCATGGATGCCCGGCTTCTCCATGAGACGCACCTTGTTCACGGCTACACCAGGGAAGACATTGAGGACATCATCACGCCCATGACTGAAACCGCGCAGGAGCCGACCGGCTCCATGGGAACCGACACGCCCCTTGCCGTTTTCTCGGACCGGCCGCAGAGGCTGTTTGACTACTTCAAGCAATGCTTCGCGCAGGTGACCAACCCTCCCATCGACCCGATCCGGGAAGAGCTGGTCATGACACTGACAAGCTACATGGGCGAGCAAAAAAACCTTCTGGCTGAAACGCCCGAGCACTGCCGCATGCTCAAGATCAAGCATCCCATTATCACGAACAGTGATATTGAAAAGATACGGGCCAACGACATACCCGGGTTCGGAACAATCACCCTTCCCATGACCTTCCCGGTAAAAACGGCGCCGGGAAGCATGAAACAGGCTATCGACAGGCTCTGCGTCAGCGTCGAGGAGATGATCGACAGGGGATACCGGTACATCATCCTGTCGGATCGCGCCGTTGACCGCGACAACGCGCCAATCCCCTCGCTCCTTGCCTGCGCCGGCGTGCACCATCACCTGATCCGCACCAAGAAGCGTACACGTATAGGCCTGATCATCGAAACGGCCGAGGCGCGCGAGGTGATGCACTTCGCGCTCCTGTTCGGGTACGGCGCGGGCGCCGTCAATCCCTACGGGGCATTCGCCACCATCCATGACCTGGTTGCAAAAGGCAGGCTCGCCAACCTGATGTACCTGAAAGCGGAGGATAACTATGTCAGGGCGGCCAACAAGGGACTGTTGAAAGTGCTCTCCAAGATGGGGACCTCGACCCTTCGGAGCTACCGTGGCGCCCAGATATTCGAGGCGATCGGGCTGGGAAAGGAGCTCATCGATAATTATTTTACCGGTACGGAGTCCCGTATCGGCGGTATCGGCACGGCCGAAGTCGAGCGTGAGGTCCTGCTCAATCACGACCGCGCCTTCCGCGAGCGGCCCGCGCTGCTCGAGTCAAAGGGCACCTACCAGTACCGCAAGGGCGGTGAAAAACACGCCTGGAACCCTGAATCGATCTCACTGCTTCAACGGGCAACCCGTTTAGGGGACTACTCGTTATTCAAGAAGTTCACGAAACTTGTGGACGAGAATAACCGCGCGCCCCATTTCATCAGGGGCCTGTTCGACTTCAGGCCCCAGACACCGATACCCCTGGAAGAAGTGGAGCCTGCGAAAAACATTCTGAAGCGGCTCACGACCGGGGCCATGTCGTTCGGCTCGATTTCCAGAGAGGCGCACGAGACCATCGCGGTCGCCATGAACAGCATCAGGGGGCGGAGCAACTCCGGCGAGGGTGGCGAGGACTCCGATCGCTTTGCGGAGCGCCCCGACGGCACCTGGGCCCGCAGCGCCATCAAGCAGGTGGCCTCGGGCCGGTTCGGCGTCACGAGCAACTACCTGGCCAATGCGGACGAGCTGCAGATCAAGATCGCGCAGGGCGCGAAACCGGGAGAGGGGGGCCAGCTCCCCGGTTTCAAGGTCGACCAGTTCATCGCCAGGACACGCCACAGCACGCCGGGCGTGACCCTGATATCACCGCCGCCTCACCATGACATCTATTCCATCGAGGACCTGGCACAGCTCATATACGACCTGAAAAACGCGAACCCGAAGGCCCGCATCAGCGTTAAGCTCGTTTCCGAGACGGGCGTCGGAACGGTCGCGGCAGGCGTGGCCAAGGCCCACGCGGACAACATACTGATCAGCGGGTTCGAGGGGGGCACGGGCGCGAGCCCGATCAGCTCGATCAAGCACGCCGGTCTCCCCTGGGAGATCGGGCTTGCCGAGACGCACCAGACCCTGCTCATGAACGACCTGCGGGGCAGGGTGCGCCTTCAGACCGACGGCCAGCTCAAGACCGGCCGCGACATCGTGATCGCGGCGCTGCTCGGCGCCGAGGAATTCGGCTTCGGCACCGGCACCCTCATCGTGCTCGGGTGCGTGATGATGCGCAAGTGCCACCAGAACACCTGCCCCGTTGGCGTGGCGACTCAGGACCCGGAGCTCCGCAAGCGCTTCGCCGGCACGCCGGGGCACCTGGTCAACTATTTCACCTTCCTCGTGGACGAGGTACGCGAGATCATGGCCTCGCTCGGTATCAGGAAATTCGACGACCTGGTGGGACGGCGCGACCTCCTCGCGGTGCGAAGCATCGACCACTGGAAAGCAAAGACCGTGGACCCGTCACTCCTGCTGTACGTGCCGGAGGAGGCGAAAACATTTGCCGGCCACTGCGTGCAGTCGCAGGTGTACAAGATAGAAGACGTGCTGGACCGGACACTCATCGAGCGGTCCGAGGCCGCCCTGACGCAGTACGGCCGGATGCCGGTGGTCATTGACATGCCCATCAATAATACCAACCGCTCGACCGGGACAATGCTCTCCTACGAGGTATCGACCCGCTTCGGCGAGGCCGGGCTCCCGGACGATATGATCCAGTGCAACTTCCGCGGCAGCGCGGGACAGAGCTTCGGCGCCTTTCTCACGAAGGGTATTACCTTCCGCCTGGAAGGCGATGCCAATGATTACTTCGCCAAGGGGCTCTCGGGAGGGAAGGTGATCGCCGTACCGCCTGCCGGCAGCACGTTTATCCCGGAAGAAAACATCATTATCGGCAACACGGTGCTGTACGGGGCCACGTCGGGCGAGGCATACATCCGCGGGATCGCGGGCGAGCGCTTTGCGGTCCGCAACAGCGGGGCGCATGCGGTGGTCGAGGGCACCGGAGACCACTGCGCCGAGTACATGACCGGAGGCCGCATCATCGTACTGGGAAAAGTCGGCAGGAACTTCGCCGCCGGAATGAGCGGCGGCATCGCATACGTGCTCGACCGGGACGGGACGCTGGAATATTTCTGCAACAGGGGCATGGTGAACCTCTCGCCGGTCCGCGAGTACGAAGACCAGGACACGATCATTGAGCTGTTAAAGAAACACGTGATATACACCGGCAGCACCGTGGCAAAGCAGGTCCTGGCGAACTGGCACGATTTCGTCCAGCACTTCGTCAAGGTGCTGCCATTCGAATACAAGCGCGCCATGGACGAGATGAAGCTTGCCATGATCGACGAAAAACTCGCCCGCATACGGGAAGAAGAGCAGCTGGGGGTGACTTACTGATGGGAGATCCGAAAGGTTTTTTAAAGATAAAACGGCAGGAGGCCGGCTACCGCCCCGTGGAGGAGCGGGTCAACGATTATCTCGAGGTGGAGAGGAATCTGCCGGACGACGCGCGGCGCCAGCAGGCATCGCGCTGCATGGACTGCGGCGTCCCCTTCTGCCACTGGGCCTGCCCGGTGTCCAACATCATGCCCGAGTGGCAGGACCTGATCTACCGCGGCGACTGGAAAGCGGCATACGACAATCTTCAGGAGACGAACAACTTCCCCGAGTTCACGGGCCGCGTCTGCCCCGCCCTGTGCGAAGCATCCTGCGTGCTCGCGATCAACGACGATGCGGTCACCATCAGGCAGAACGAGCTGGCGGTGATCGAGAAAGCCTTCGCCCTGGGATACGTGAAGCCGAGTCCCCCCGCGACAAGGACCGGTAAAAAAGTCGCGGTCATCGGCGGCGGCCCTGCGGGCCTCGCATGCGCCGACTTGCTCAACAGGAAAGGCCATACGGTAACCCTGTTCGAGTCCGCCGACGGCGTGGGCGGCTACCTCCGCTACGGCATACCCGATTTCAAGCTGAACAAGTCGATCATCGACCGGAGGATTAACATTCTCATCGAAGAGGGCCTCATTATTAAAACCGGGATTGCCGTGGGCATGGACATTCCCGTCGCGGAGATCCGCGATGAATTCGACGCGGTCTGCATCGCAATCGGCGCGCGCGAGCCGCGCAATCTGGTCATACCGGGATGCGAGCTGGGCGGCATACACTTCGCCCTGGAATACCTCTCGCAGCAGAACAGGATCGTGAAGGGGGACCGGATTCCGCCCGAAGAGCTGATCATGGCCTATGACAAGAACGTGGTCGTGATTGGCGGCGGTGATACCGGTTCCGACTGCGTGGGCACTGCGAACCGGCAGGGCGCCCGCAGCATCACGCAGATGGAGCTCCTGCCCCAGCCGCCCGACCACCGCACCGATAAGGAGCCGTGGCCCCTCTGGCCCAAGCTCCTCAAGACATCCTCTTCGCACGAGGAGGGCTGTACGCGACTCTGGAACGTGTCCACGAAAAAGTTCATTGGCAGTAACGGCACCGTCAGCACGCTATCGGCGGTGAGCGTCGTTTGGAGCGCCGGCCCGGACGGACGGCAGACGATGAAGGAAGTACCCGGTTCCGCGTTCGAGCTTGACGCGGACCTCGTGCTCATCGCGATGGGCTTCGTACACCCGGTCCACCCGGGGCTGGTTCAAGACCTGGGACCGGAGCTCGACGAGAGGGGAAACATTAAAATCGACGGGAACTTCATGACCAGCGTCGAGGGCGTGTTTTCAGCAGGCGACTCTTCGCGCGGAGCCTCCCTCGTTGTGTACGCTATCCAGGACGGCAGGGACGCGGCCGCGGCGATACATAAGTACCTGTCGCGATGAAATAGCAAGACCCTGTCCGATAATTATTCGTATTGGATAAATCAATTTGATATCCCGCAGTGATTCGCCTGCCTCGACAGTAATTGTTGAGCTCATTTGATTGCTTCTGGAAAGACCAGCCTGACCACAAAAACAGCTTTTAACTAAAAATAAACCCAACCGGGCTAAAAAATACATTGACATATTCAAGTTATTCTTTTATATATTATTTCATAATTAACATCACTACGATAATGATGATGAACCAGATTGTTCAATGGTTAGCGGCCTGTGTTATTTCGCAGGTCAATCAAACTTGCATTCACTCCAAACAATCATATATACCGGTATTAAAATGGCGGATGTCTGTACTCTCTCATCCGTAATGCTGCCATGAAAGTATTTTAGCTTTCTGTCCAGATGGAACTTCACGTTCCGACAGGAAGCGAAGCACAATACTGGGGAGGGGTATGATGAAAGACACAATGACATATGTGGCGATAGTTACCGCATGCATTTTTGTTTTTCTCGGCACGAACGCATCATCCGCAGAGCGGCTGATTTCAGTAAATGAAGACCTGACCATCGCGCCGCTCAGCCATGCCATGGAATACCTGGTGGACGCTGACAACCGATTGGAGGATATCGGCAGCGTGACAGACCCGGCGATCGTATGGCAGCCCGTCACCGGAGAATCTGTCAATTTTGGATATGTCAGCCATCCCTACTGGTTCCGGTTTACGCTCGATAACCGGAGGCACTCGTCGGAAAGCATTTACTTCGAGCTCGACTACCCGATGCTGGACCTGGTGAGCTTCTACGCCCCGGACAGGCACGCCGCGGGAGGGTTCAGGAAAATCGTTACCGGCGACACCGTCCCGTTCTCACAGCGCGATATCATCGACCGGAATTTCGTGTTCGCCCTGAACGAGGGGCCCGGGGTCCACACGTACTATTTCAGGATCAACACCGGGAGCTCTCTCAACTTCATGCCCAAGCTCATATCTCACCGCAGTTTTCTCGAGCGCCTGCACGTGGAGCTTCCATACCTCTGGATGTTTGCCGGCATACTTGTCATAATCATACTGTATAATCTCTTTTTTCTCTTTTCGCTCAGGGACCGGACCTATCTGTATTACATACTCTTTCTTATAAGCTACGGCACGCTCATGCTCTGCCTGAATGGATTGGCTTTCCAGTACCTGTGGCCCAATGCCATCTGGTGGGCTAACAAGGTCGTACCCCTTTCAATGTGCTTTTCGTCCGCGTTGATCGGCCAGTTTTCCAGGTCATACCTTGACACGCGGCACAAGCACCGGATAATCGACATAGTCCTCATAGTCCTGGCTATCGTGCCGGGGCTGGCATGGGTGATCCCCACTCTGCTGTTCCCCTACTCGACTGCAATCCGTGTAGCCACGATGCTGACCTTCCTTTCGAGCGCTGTCCCCTTCTTCGCTTTTATAGGAGCAAAGGCATATCGCTCGCGCGATACGTTCTTCGGCCTTATCGGTTGCTTCGGTCTCATTTTCGGGAGCATCACCTTCATCTTGAAGACTGTTGGCCTCATACCTGCCAACCTCTTCACACAGAACTGCATAATGCTCGGCCTGGTCGTCCTGGCGGTCTTCTTCTGCCTGGGGCTGAGCGACCGCGTATCGACGATGCGCACATCGCTCGTGTCGCTGAACTGCGATCTCGAGGCCAATGAAAAGAGCGCGCGGGAACGCTCGCAGTTTCTCGAGGAGGTCATGGCATCCGTTCGCACGCTGTCGGGATCGTTCGCTGCGCTTAACGCCTCCCTTGTGGACATCAGCCGGAAGCTCTCGAACCTTGCCGAGGAGCAGGCCTCGAGCAGCGAGGAGCTCTCCGCCACCTTCGAGGAGATCACGTCCGCGAACGAGCAAATCCACGATTCCACTCTGTCGCAGAAACGGGAAGGGGGCCAGACCAGAAACATGGTCACCGAGCTCAATCGGAAGCAGCAGGACGTGATGCACGCGGGATCAACCGTCATCGAGAGCATCGGTGCGATTACGCAGTCCGCCAGCGGCACCAAGGAAAACCTCAAGGTCATGTCGGAAACGATGGAGGTAATCAGCCACGGCGGCGCCGAGATCAACCGCTTCCTCGAGCTCATTAACGATATATCCGACCGGATCAACCTCCTGAGCCTGAACGCGGCCATCGAGGCTGCCCGGGCCGGCGAGCACGGGAGAGGTTTTGCCGTGGTCGCCGAGGAGATCGGCAAACTGGCCCAGGCCACAGCGGACAACTCCAAGCAGATTGGAGGCCAGATCACCGCCATCATCAACGACATCTCCCGCGGCGCCGCCACCGTTACTGAGACCAGAAGCTCGGCCGAGCACATGCTCTCGCTGGTGGAAAAGATACGCGGCGGAATCGACACGGTGGGTGACCTGATGCAGAACCAGACAACCACTCTCCAGCAGGTCATCATGCAGGCGGAGCAGACCGATATTCTCTCCCAGAATATTGTCGACGCTACAATGGAGCAAAACCGCTCGTTGCAGCAGACGATGTCCACCGTCGAGCGGCTTTCCCAGATGGCACAGGAAATCGCGCAGATGAACATGACCATCCACCAGTCATGCACCGAGTTGAACGGACATTGCGACCAGCTTCTTGTCCTGGCCAGCGAAGATCATGGCGGTCCGGGTCTGCCGGCTGCTTAAAAGTTGCGCGATCCGGATTGGTGCTTTCCGACGGCAGGTTTGAGAGAAGGCCTTGCCATGGCATTATGTATTTATAAACTAAAATTCCCGCGCCTCGGCTGACACGGGAGAGGCCGATCCCGCCACCCGCATCCATTCTCTCCCCCATATTTCTGTAACAGAGCGCTGTATTTTTTCCCTTAATTAATATCTTTAAAACTAACTAGTGTTTTATTATAAAACAGCAATAAACCTTACCGGAGATGCCAATGTTCAAAAACATCTGTTTTATTATATCGATGGCAATAATTACGGCAGCGACAGGCCGGCACGCACAGGCTCTTGATATCGGTGCATCTATTACCGCCGGCAGCGGCGAAACAGTATGGTACGGAGAGAATCCGTTTCTCAGTAAAGTGTATGACAAGGACAACGCTTACATGCTGAATGCCGGGGGCGGCCTGGTAATGGATTACCAGACGCCTTTTAAAAATTACACCAATCGCTTCAACATCACGCTTGATTATTACGCCATTAAGACAGGCTACACACAAAAACTATCACGGTTTAATTTTGATAACACATTCTGTTTTTCGCTTTTAAAAAGAGATTTTCTGGACCTGTGGCTGGGACCGCAGATTGGCGTACATTACATTTTCGGAAACACGCGATATGACATGTATGAAGCGCATTATTCTAATATGGTCCTGGTGCTGGCAGAGCCTATAATGGGGTATGTTTTCAAAACATGGTATAACGATGCAAAGTACAACCTGGGGTCATTGCATCTCGGCCTGGTGCTGGGGATCAATATCATTACCTCGAAGAACATCATTCTGTCAATAAGCGGGGGATTGAAATATTCCGCGGCCGCGGGAGGTATCGCCTACAGGCTGGGGGGCCTTTTCCAGAAAAACTACATCATATACGGGCACGGCTTTGACCGGTTCGTCGATTGTTCAATACTGTATCGTTTCGATAGCGATCGCTCCCGGGAGAACTCATGAGGGAGGGATCCTGCGGGCAGCGGCACGTTCGGCTGTTCCCTGGTCAATGCCGGCTATTTATCCTGCCCCGGCCCTTCGTGGAAAAACGCAAGCCCGCCCTGCGACGTCTCGCGGTAACAGCTCTTCATGTCCCTGCCGGTCTGCGCCATGGTCCTGACCGCCTCGTCGAATGATACGAGGTGGCGGCCGTCCGACAGGAGCACGTACGATGCGCAGTCCATCGCACGCACCGCGGCGATGGCGTTTCTCTCGATGCACGGTATCTGGACCAGCCCCTTGATCGGGTCGCAGGTCAGGCCCAGGTGATGCTCCAGCCCCATCTCCGCAGCATACTCGACCTGGTGGGGCGTTCCTCCCATGAGCTGCGCTGCGGCCCCGGCAGCCATGGCGCAGGCGGTGCCGACCTCGCCCTGGCACCCGACTTCCGCGCCGGAAATGGAGGCGTTGCGCTTGACGAAATTCCCGATTAATCCCGCGGTTGCGAGCCCTCGTACAAGCTTTTCATCGCTGATGCCATAAAAACTATTCATGAAAAAAATAACTGCGGGGAGAACTCCGGCAGAGCCGCAGGTCGGCGCGGTCACGATAGTGCCGCCGCAGGCATTCTCCTCTGACACGGCAAGCGCATATGAAAAAATCATCCCTGTTTTTTCAAGGTACCCCTTCATCTGGAGGCTCCTCGTATAGTACGAGGATGCCTTGCGGGGCAGGTTCAGACCGCCGGGGAGCACGCCTTCAGCGTCAAGCCCCCTGTCGATCGCGTTCTTCATGGCGCCGAGAACATCACGCAGGTAGTCCATTATTCCCGTGCCCTCACAGTCTTCAGCGTAATTCCAGAGGGTTTTGCCTTCCGCATCGCAACGGCCGAGCAGGCCGGTCATGGTATCAAACGGGTACACGTCGGGAGTATCCGACATCCCGGAGTCGTCCAGGAGGGCGCCGCCGCCGGTGCTGTAGACCGTCCATGTATCGAAGCTGTTACCGGATGCGTCAATAGCCTCGAAGACCATTCCATTGGGGTGAAGTGGTAGCTCACGCCCGGGGACCCAGACAATTTCGCATTTCAACGGCAGGAGAGAAGACTCAATGGCCCGGTCGGTCAGGTGCCCCTTCCCGGTAGCTGCAAGACTTCCATGCAGAGTGACCCGGTATGAGATCGCTCTGGAAGCGGTCCTCTTTCTGTAAAGGCCGGCGGCTCTCGACGGTCCCATGGTATGGCTGCTCGAGGGGCCGGGACCGATCCGGTAGAGTTCCCGTAATGATTTCATATGGTCACCGCATCATCAGTATCGCCGATCATTCATGCCGGCCCGCTCAAGGAACTTCCCCATCCCGATCAGGCAGTCCATTCACCGGCATGAAGGGCATCGTCTGTTACTTTCCCGGGCTTACCTGATCCCCATCTACCCAGAGGACGGGCATATGGCGCGTCTGAGAATCCGCCCGTGACCTGTCCTGGCTCTTGATCAGATAGCCGTAGTGCCGATCAAGCTCTCCGTTGAGCTTGATCGCGCTCTCATATGAGCGCTTCATGTCGTCATACCTTTTCATCCTGTCATAGATAATCGCCATGTTCATATGAACCGACGCATTATCAGGCTTCAACTCCTTCG
>JAKJGD010000433.1 GCA_022704585.1 Spirochaetota bacterium
CGAAGGGCGACGACATCCACACGACCACGCGGAAATACGAGATCCACGACCATACTGCCGACGGTCTTCCCGGGCTGATAACCGCGGAGGGCGGCAAGTACACCACGAGCCGCAACCTGGCGCGGAACGTCTTGAGCGCAGCGGAGCGCGTCCTGGGAAGAAAAACCGGGAAATGCGTAACGGACAAAAGACGGCTCATCGGGTGCGACATCGACGACATGGAAGGGTTCATCGGCCGCATACAAAAAGAAAACAGCGATTTCAGCCCGGCCACGGTTGAATACCTGGGGCGGCATTACGGAACGGATTACACACGGGTGCTCGAGAGGGCGCGCCGGGACGCGAAGCTCGCGGAAACAGTGAATGATGACGGGGAGATCCTCGCCCAGGCCGCCTGCGCGATAGAGGACGAAATGGCCCTCACGTTAAAGGACATCCTGCTCAGGAGAACCGGCATGGGGACACTTGGCCGTCCGGGCGACGATGTAATAGATAAAGTCGCAGATATCGCGGAAAAGGCGCTTGGCTGGACCGATGAAAGAAGGATGGCCGAGATTCGCGAGGCTGAAAAGGCGTTCGCCCTCCCGGCATGACCGCAGCGCCGGATGCTACGGGAGATGGGTTCGAACCACCATTGCCGAGTCCAAAGCCCGGTGTGCTACCAGTTGCACCATCCCGTAATGGATCTCCTCCCTCCCCTGCAATCAATAAAATGATTCTTGCTCATGCGGACAGGTAGAATAAGGCGCGGCTGGGCTATTTTAACATACACGTAACAAATGCACGTATCGCATGATTCGCACAAAAAACGGCGCGGTGTTCCCGCGCCGTTTGCTGCTGCACTGCGTTATTTGATTTTCGGCTTTTATGTCTGCCCCTCCACCTGCTTGAAGAACACGATGCTCTCGTTGAGCGCCTCCGCCTCGTTGCGCATGTTTTCGGAATTGGCGGCAAGCTCCTCCGCCCGGGCCGCGATCTCCTGCGTGGTCTTGTTGATCATAGCAATGGAGCTGACAATGTCATCGGACGCGATTTTCTGCTCGTCCGTCACCTCCTGGATGGACCCGGACCGCTTCTCCACGCTGGCCATCTCGTCCACGACCATGTGCTTCGTATCGATCTCGACCTTCATGACATCGGAGACGTTCTTCATCATGGTGCTTATCAGGTTGAAGCCCTCGATAACGGCCGCGATGGTGCCCACGGTTTCGGTAACGTTGGAAAGGCCCTTTTTGATCTCGCTGTTGTTCACCTTGATGAGGGAGTCGATCCTCTTGAGGCTCCTGGCAGTCTGGTCCGCCAGCTTCGATACCTCGTCCGCGACGACCGCGAAGCCCCTGCCGGCCTCGCCCGCCCGGGCCGCCTCGATCGACGCGTTCAGCGCGAGGAGGTTAATCTGCTCTGATATGTCGTCTATGATCCCGATGATCTCCATCATCTCGGTGGAGCTTGCGCTGATCTTGATCATCGACTGGTTCATGTCCTTGAGCATTATCTCGCCATGCTTGGCCTTGTCCGTGAACTCGTCGGTATTGATCTGCGTCTTGCTGACCTTGTCCCCCATGGCGTCGATTATCGACGTCAGCTCCTGGACGCGGTGGATCATGGTCTTGAGGCTTATGTTGTGGTCCGTGACCCGCTCGGATATCAGGTCAAACCCCGCGACGAGCGATTCGACCGTGGCCATGATCTCCTCCGCCGACGCAGCCTGGACGTTCGCGTTCTCGGAAAACTCGCCGATAGTCCTGGACAGCTCGTCCGACGAGGTAAACAGCTCGCGGGAGAGGTTCCCGGTCTTGCCGACAACTTCCGCAATCTTGACCATAAAGAGGTTGAACCAGATGCCCATTTCGTGCATCTCGTTTTTCATGTTGGCCCGGTACACGTCGCATTGCCTGCAGGACTTGAATTTTTCTTCCACGATGTGCCGGCATGCGACCTGGAGCCCCAGACGGCCGGCGATGCTGCCCATCGTGAAAAAACAGAACCCGCGGGACCGGTCATACTCGACGTAATCGTCTCCCTGCTTCCGGTAAATGGCTCGTGACGATTTGTCCGACACGGGATACCGGACAGAGAGGTCGCCGAGCGCCCCCTTTCCAAAAGAGTCCATGAAATTCGACATCGAGGTCCTGATGTTTCGCGACAATAATAACGCCACTGCTATTGAAAGGGCGATAAAGATGCCGGCGACGATAACATAGATGATGATGGTCTTTGTAATGGCGGCGAAGGCCTCGTTCCTGCCGACCTCGATAAGGACCATCCACTGGAAATAGCTGAGCCACTTCCATACGCCGATCACCCTGTTGTTCTCGTGATTGACATATTCGGCGTGACCCGCGTGCGCGGTGGCAAGGCAGGTCGACACGCTTTTTACCAACTGGCGCGTTTCCTGGTTTATCAGGCGGTAGCCGCCGGCAGCGGCATTGTCACTATTGTTGATAAAATAATCGTTAAAAATGGCCATATTATTTGAAAACTCATACTTTTTCGAGGAGCAAACCACTCTTCCGGAGGAATCCACGATAAACGCATTGCCCTGTTTGCCGAGGTTGAGGATGCCCAGTGAATCGGCCATGAGGCCCATGTTGATTGAACATATCAGGTAACCCGTAATTGCCCCGTCGGCGCGTCCGCCGGCAAACACGGGGAAACTGACCGGCTTGACCATTCGCTGTTTACCCCTGCCGTTATCAATAAAAGACCGGCACATGCGCACGTCTTTACTGTTCCGTATATCTGCATAGAGGAAGGCCGGTATGGTGCCCTCCCTCGTATCCGCCGAAATGCAGATTCTTCCTTTTGTATCGACAAGAACGATGTTGGTGTACACGCCCTGCTCGTACATGATTTCATCGATATACTTCGAGAGCTGGAGGCGGGTGCCCGGATCAATCCCTCCCCGGCTGAACTGGTTCGACGCGGCAACGATTATAGGGGATTCGGAAAGCTTCTCAA
>JAKJGD010000014.1 GCA_022704585.1 Spirochaetota bacterium
CGGTGTTTGCCGAATCCGAGGTAATATCACTGATCTCCAAGGGCGAGAAACGGGAAAATATCGTCGCGGGCATTCACGAGTCGATCGCCACACGAATCGCCGCCATGGCCTCACGCGTGGGAGTACGGCCCCCTCTCATGATGACCGGCGGCGTGGCGAAGAACATCGGCGTGGTGAAGGCGCTCGAGAAGAAGCTTGGGCTGGCAATCGAAGTTTCGGAGCACGCACAGGTAATGGGCGCAATAGGCGCCGCCGTGCTGGCAAAGGACGTATAACGGCGAAAGTTGTTTTACCGGGTTGTTTTTTGTAATGTGTGCATGATCCCGGGCGGGTATCCCCAGTATAATCTCCAGCATGTTATTGAATCAACTATCTCTTTGACTATCAAATAGCTTTTAAACAGATAGTTATCGGTGTCTATAGTCACGGTCGGGTCGTCCAGAAATTTTTTTACTGCTAGTGCGAGAAGTAAAGAAACTGACATCTTGAGAAGCTTCCTCAGGTCCTGAAAATATTCATATTCGTCGTCCAGAAAAGTTATATGAAAGGTATGCCATTCCTCGGGACTCCTGCTTTCCTGGTACTGTACGAGCCTTCCGAGTCTCGGGGGCGCTGGTTTTTTCATCGTCATTTCAAGCAGTAGTATAACCATCTTCGAGCGTGAAATTTTCCTTGCCCGGGCTTCGCTGGTTATCCTGTTAAATATGTCGATTTGTATGTTGACTGTTGTTTCCATCTTTCCTTACCTCATTAATGACCGATAGTTATCGGTAATACGAATGAGGATCGGGAAAGTTAAAATTTTTCCAAAAAAGTAGTTGCAATATATTAAAACCGTGTATATTATGTCACATAAGCTATTTATCGATACCTCCTTTTGATAACAAAACTATATCCCCCCTCCGGGCAAGGGGGGATTTTTTACACGGTTATATGATAAAATGCCCGGGGGTCGAGTCGGCGACAGGGAACTAAGCTCATGGATGAAACGTTGTTCGATTTTGGCGGCGCTGATCCTGATCTATATCAGCGCGAGGCCCCTTCCGTTATACCTGCGAGCGAGCAAGAGGAAATTACCGGCGAGCGACTGATCCGAAACAGCATAGCCTTCTGTCCGCCTGAATTCAACGAGCGCTTTCTTCTCCGCATCGAGGCGTGCCTGCTTCAGCATGCTTACTCTCACAACAAGATCCTGTCGCTTTCCAACTCCCGGACCAGGATACTCGCGCACCAGGTCGAGTGCGCTCACCGGGTCATGAGCGCGTTGAATCGGCGCTTCCTGATCGCCGACGAAGTCGGCCTCGGGAAAACGATCGAGGCAGGCCTCATCATAAAGGAGCTCGAGTATCGGCACCGGTACCGCCGGGTGCTCATCGTGTGTCCCGCGTCCCTCCAGTACCAGTGGCAGCAGGAGATGTGGAGCAAGTTCAATGACCGCTTCGTGATCATGGACCGGAAAGAGCTGAGACGGGTGGCCGGAACCCGGCGCGGAAATCCCTGGAGCGCTCATGACAGGGTTATCTGTTCACTTGACTTTGTAAAAGGCGCGCGGATGCTGGCGCAGATGCAGGGCGTCGCGTGGGACGCCGTGATTTTTGACGAGGCGCACCGGCTGCGGCGCGACGGCAAGCGGAGCACCCTCGCGTATGAAGCGGCACAGGCGATCGCCGAACGCGCCGGCGCGCTCCTCCTTCTCACCGCCACGCCCTTCCGCGGCAAGATCGAGGAGCTGTATTATCTCATCGCGCTGCTCGACCGGAACATCCTGGGCCCCTTCCAGTCTTTCTTCTACGATTACTGTATCGAGAACGCCGAGCTGTCGACGCTCAGGGAAAAGATCGCGCCGGTGCTGATCAGGCGCACCAAGAGCGAGGTGGGCGGTTTCACCCGCCGCTGCGCCCGCACGGTACGTTTTGAGCTTTATCCTGACGAGCGGCGGCTCTATGATGAAACGACCGCGTATGTGGTCGAGGAATTCAATCGCGCGCTTCAGAGCGAGAACCGCGCTACCGGTTTCGTGATGACCATATTCCAGAAGCTCCTCGATTCATCGACGCGCGCCCTGGGCCGCGCGCTCGAGAGGCGGGCGCTGAGACTGGAGGAACAGGTCGCCCGCGCCGAAATCGAGCGGCGCCTCGACATCGAGGCCGCCATCGACGAGCCTGATTTGATCGATGACGCAGAGGATGTGGACGATCTGGTCTGCCTGACCGCGCGGCAGACCATCGAGGAGATCAGGAAGGAGATCGCGACGCTCCGGCGTCTCGTCGCAATCGCGGACTCGGTCCGGGCCAACAAGAAGGCCCAGAAGCTAAAGGGGCTCATCGCCGACCTCAGGAAAAAGGGGCACCGGAAGTTCCTCATCTTCACCCAGTTCAGGACGACGCAGGAGTTTCTCGAGGAGCAGCTCGCGTCGTTCAGGGTCGAGGTGTTCCACGGCTCACAGAGCCGCGAGGAGAAGGAGCGGGCAATCGAGCGTTTCCGGGACACAGCGGAAATCCTGATATCGACCGAGGCTGGCGGAGAAGGCCGCAACATGCAATTCTGCAATATCCTGATAAACTATGATCTTCCCTGGTCTCCCCTCAAGATCGAGCAGCGCATCGGCAGGCTTCACCGGTTCGGCCAGCCCGACGACGTGTATATTTACAATTTTTCAACGAGGGGGACCGTTGCCGAGCGCGTGCTGGAGATCCTCGGCAGGAAGCTCCGGCTCTTCGAGGAGTCGATCGGCGTGCCGGACGTGCTTCTCGGACAGATGGAGGACGAGCTGAAGCTCAACGCGCTGATCATGGAAATGGCGGCGGGGCTCAGGACAAAACCATCAATGGACGACGAGGTGGAGCGGCGGCTCGACCTGGCGAGGCGCGGGTACGAGAAGATCTCGGAGCTTGTCGTCGAAGACCGCATCGACTTCAATTATGACGAGTACTACCGGATCACGCTGAAAGAACGGAAGTTCTCCAACGAGCGGATTGAGCGATTCGTAAACCGCCTCGCCGCGGCCGACGGGCATGCCGCGAGCCTTGTCAGCCAGAGCGATGTCATCGGTCTTTACAGTGTCGCCTGCGACGGCGAGGGCGGCGAATCCCGCCGGCCCGGGACATTCGACAGCGCCGCGGCGCTCGATAACGAGCGTATCGAGTTCCTGGCCTTCGGACACCCGGTCATTGACCGGATGGTAGAGCACTGCCGGAGCGCTTCTTTCGGGGGGCACACCGGCGTGCAGACGGTACGGGCCGGCATCCCGTTCACCGGCATGGTTTTCTATTACCTCGTTACTTTTACTTCGGCCGCTGAGACGCGGGAAGTGGTTCCCGTTGTCGTGCCGGGCCGTGCTGTGAGCGGGGAGGATCTCGACGCTGTGGAAAGCGAGCTCTCCTTCCGGGACCTCTGCGTTGAAGGGACGGTCGATGCTGCCGCGGCAGCCGACATCGCGGCGGATGCGGACCGCTATTTCGAGACGGCCCGCGGGCGTCTCCGCATGAAAGTCGAGCGCCGGAAGAGCGAGATGGTCAGCGGCCTCGACCTGTCCGTCGATCCCGAGATGCAGAAGATCAAGGAATCGTACGACCGTCAGATCACGGAGTTAGAAGAGAAGCTTGACCTCATGGAAGCGCAGCGAAAATGGTACGGGAAGAACATGAAGAGTTCCATCACAAGGACGAAGAACCTCATAGAAAAGACGAAAGGGGAACGGGACGCCCTGCTGGTGAGATATCGCGGTTATCTCGGCGTCGCGCACAAGGCTGAGCTCCTTTGCGCCGGGCTGCTTGTCTGCCTGCCCCGGTAGACCTCGCGGCACTATTTTTTTTATTGACAGTACCGGAGAAATCAATCTAATCGGTCTGTTGCACTGGAAATATGACACGCTGTGCTATCCGGGTTCGAACGCCCGGGAGTATCATTTCAACGTCCTGATTGTCGAATAAATTTAGCCGGGGTTAATCACAGACCATGTCCCTCGTATCGTTCGAATATCTGGTATTTTTCATGCTGGTGGTGGCGTTGTTTTTCGCCATCCCTCACCGTTTCCGCTGGATCTTTCTTCTGGCGGTCAGCTACTTTTTCTACATGTGGTGGGACCCGAGGTATGCGCTCCTCATAATCACAACCACCGTTATCGTTTACGGTACAGCCCTGTTGATGCACGGCAAGGAGCAGCGGATTAAAAAACTTTACGTTGCCCTGAGCGTCGTGTCCAATCTCGGGATACTGTTCGTGTTCAAGTACTTCAATTTTTTAAATAACAGCATCCGCGACCTGTTCTCTGTCATGCACATGAATTACAGCGTGCCGGAACTCAAGCTGGTGCTGCTGGTGGGCATCTCGTTTTATACCTTCCAGGCCCTTTCCTATACCATTGACGTGTACCGGGGTACGCGCGAACCGGAGAAGCACTTTGGCATGTTTGCGCTCTATGTCAGCTTTTTCCCGACCCTCCTGGCCGGGCCGATCGAGCGTTCAACGCGGCTGCTGCCCCAGCTGTACCGGAAGGTGGAGTTCGATTATGACCGCGTAATAAACGGGCTTCTCCTCATGGCATGGGGCTTCTTCCAGAAGCTCGTGATCGCCGACCGCCTGGCGCAGTACGCCAATCTGGTTTACAGCTCGCCGCAGGTATTCAACGGGCTACCGCTCCTGATGGCGACCTACTGTTTCGCGATACAGGTCTATTGCGACTTTTCGGGATATACCGACATTGCCATCGGCACCGCGCAGGTCATGGGCTACGAGCTCATGCCGAATTTCCGGCGCCCGTTTTTCTCGCGCTCCATCGCTGAATTGTGGCGTCGCTGGCACATCTCCCTCATATCATGGTTCCGCGACTACCTGTATATTCCGCTGGGCGGCAATCGTGTTCCCCGCTGGAGACTCTACTTCAATATACTGCTCGTGTTTACACTGAGCGGCCTCTGGCACGGCGCGCAGTGGACCTTTGTCATCTGGGGCGCGCTGAACGGTGTCCTGATTATGCTGGGCCGGGTAACCGACCGGTTCCGTACCGCCCTGCGGGACAGGGTGTTCGGAGGTCTCGCGAGAGTTCCGGCTGTCGTCTTCTTCTGCCTCTGTGCGCTCCTGGCCGTCGGTTCGGTCATGGGCGGCAGCCTGGGGATGGGCTGGGGCGGCAGGATCGCGGCGGGCGCAGCGGCCCTGGCCCTGCTGCCGCTTGGCATCATGAAATCGCGCGGAACCGTGTTCGAGAAGTTCTGCGGGGGGCTGAAGAACACCTGGATGGTGGTGGTTACGTTCCATCTCTTCGTCCTGGGCGCGGTCTTCTTCAGGGCAAGAAGCCTGACAGACGCGTGGTATATCCTCACGCATTTCGCGGGTACAAACATCCTCCAGGTTCCGCTCATCTACAATCTGTCGGAGCTGGGGATCATGCTGGGAGTCATACTACTCCTTAACGTCGTTCACCTGGTCCAGGAGCGCCACGGCAGCATCAGGAAGCTGATAAGGGAAAAGCCGCTGGTCGTACGCTGGGTGTTCTACTATTTGCTGGTGATGACGATTTTTCTCGGCATGCAGAAGTCGTCGCAATTCATATATTTCCAGTTTTAGGGCGGGACGTTCCCGGAGAGTAATACAATGAAGAAACTAATCGCCAAGGCCTTGATTTTCAGCGCGCTCATCGGATGCACGATATTCGGCGTCATCTATCTCCCGCCGATCGATCCTGACCGGTACATCATGGCGCTCCTTGACAAGCATCGTCTTCTCGAAACGACGCCCCAGCCCCGGATCATAGTAGCCGGCGACTCGAACCTTGCGTTCGGTCTCGACAGCGGCATGATCAAGAAGGCGACCGGGTACAACATCATAAACATGGGGCTGCACGGCGGCCTGGGACTCATTTACAGCATGGACGAGCTCAAACCGTATTTGAAGAAGGGCGATATCGTCATCTTCATACCCGATTACACGCATTACATGGGGACCGGCATCGGAGACAACACGCTCGTTGAAGTGACAATCCTTATGCCATGGATCTTCTGCTATTATTCGCGAGAGAATATCATGCCCTTCATCAGCAACATACCGCTGACGTTTCAGCGGCGCCTGCGCGGACTGCTGATGCCCTCAAAGGAGATGCCCACGCACCTGCGTTCCGGATTCAACGAGTATGGTGATAATGAAGGCCATATCGGCGTTAAGCCTCCTGAATTCAAGGGCAAGGATTTTATAGCGAAATACTTACCCCAGGCCGCAAACCTCGGTATAACTCGCTTTCTTCCGGAACGGGTTAATGATGAGCTGGTGAAGCATCTTAATGGGTTCTCGGACTACTGCCTGGATAAGGGCGTCAGCGTTTACATATCGTTTTCTCCCCTCATGGAGGGCGACCGGCAGAAGCAGGTCCGGATGCTGACAAGCTTTGAGAAAGATTTGCGTGCCAGGATCAGGATGAAGATCATCGGCGACCCTATCGGCTACATTTATCCCCAGGATTATTTTTTCGATAACGAGTTCCATCTTAACGGGAAGGGCAGGGAAATTCGCACCAGGCGCCTTGTGGAAACCATGAAGAGCGTGCCCGAGCTGGCAAATGCTCCGAAGAATTAGTTTATTCGAAATACCCCCCATTCATAAACAATTTAAGCGATTTATCTATTTTTAATCGTATACTAGACAGGAAATGAGAATCAAAATGAACTAACCGGCAATTTTTCCGGTCTAATCATCATGGTTTTCCGACGGGCTTATCAAAAAAAATGTTTGCCACGATGGTGCACATCTGTATAATACCGGGGACAAATAATGACAGGAAGGGGATCGCGTATGATGCGTATAACTGCAACTAACCGCCGCATGCTGTTTGTTGTTATCGCGATGCTGGCTCTCACGCTGTTCTTGAGCGATACGACGTGGACAGGAACCGCGCATCGATCTTCATCGAGCAACCTGATGGCACAGACCTCGGTCAAGAGCACAAAAGACGAAATAAAAAAGCAGCTTGAAGAGCTCAAGGCGAAAAACCAGGAGCAGATCAGCCAGATGAAGGAGCAGATTGAGCTGATCCGCAAGCAGATACGTGAAAAAAATCTCCACTTCGTCGTGGAGATAAATGAAATGATGAAATACACCATCGCCGAGATCACCGGCGCGCAGGTTCCGAAGAACATCGAAAAACAGGCAAAGGTCCAGTCCGAGACGGGCGAGAAGCTCTGGGGGGACTTCTTGAAAAAATACCGGGAGTTCCTCGAAAAGAAAGGGGAGCGGCGAGATGACCGGAAGAAGGATAGCGGCAGGAAAAAGGAATACTATGAGGATATCATAACAGACGAAGAGGAGCTTGAGAAAAAAGAAGAGGAGTACGGTTACAGGGAGGAAGAGAAGATCGAGGAGAAAGAGGAGACGGAGACCGATATCAAGAACGCCCCGTCCCCTGAAAGCACGGTCTTCACCTGGGCCGACCGCAGCATGGTGACCCCTGTCAAGTTCCAGGCACAGTGCGGGAGCTGCTGGGCCTTTTCTTCGGCGGCTGTCGTGGAGTCCAACTACATGATTCGCCGGAACATGACACTCGACCTGTCGGAACAGCATTTTCTCGACTGCGCCGAAGCGCAGCAGCCGATATACCGCAACGGGCAGGTTTATTACATTAAGAACAAGGCCGGTACCTGCCAGGGCGGATGGTACGGGCCCGTGTTCGAATATTTACGCACCAACAGCGCCGCGCTCGAAACGCAGATACCTTATAAAAACGCACAGGGGGCCTGCCGCGCCTCGAACACCGACAAGTACAAGATCGTGGCATGGGGTTATGTAAGGCCGGACGCCGGTATCCCGACCGTGAGCAGCATGAAGGAGGCCCTGTGCAAGTACGGGCCGATTGCCGCGTGCGTGAAAGTGACACCCGCCCTGCAGGCCTACAAGAGCGGCATATTTGATGAATTCGCCCCGGTCAGCGGCGAACGTGACATCAATCACGCGATTACCATCGTTGGATGGGATGACAACAAGGAATCGTACCTGGTCAAAAACTCGTGGGGAACGCAGTGGGGCGACAAGGGGTACGTATGGATCAAGTACGGATGCAATAACATCGGTTATGGGGCCGCATGGATCGTTGTGAACAGTTTGTAAAGGGAGCCTTGTGCCGGTTACTATACAATGCGCGCATGGCGCGCGGGAGGAGTGTGGTCGTATGATGCGAATAGTTATTTCCGGAGCAGTCCCTGCATGCGTGGCGCTGTCTGCCGCCATAATGTTTTTCGCATGTACCGTTAAACCCGCGGTTACCGTCACCGATGCCGATAACGGCACAAAAGTCGAGGTTAAGACGGGAGAGGTGCTTGCGGTCAAGCTGGAAGCACAGCTGGGAACCGGGTTTGGCTGGAAGGTGATATCGGAGAGCACCGCGCTGGTACTCAAGGGCGATCCGGAGCAGATATCGCCCGGGGACCAGAAACCGGGCGGACCTGAGTACCAGACCTTCAAGTTCAAGGCGGCGAACAAAGGCGAGTCAGAACTCAAGTTCGAATATGCCGAAGGCTGGAAAAAGGACGCGAAGCCCCTGAAAGAATACACGATTACCGTCATTGTGAAATAATCGTGATCAAAAGATATCTTTAATGCAAGAGCCGCGATCCCGCATACTGGATCAGATACAATAACCGGAGAGAGTACGGTATGGCCTTTGGAAGAGACGGATCCGAGCTCGAGCTTGCCATCTATGACCTTCAAAACAAGCGGTTGACCGAGGCGCTTGAAACAATAATCGAAAAATGCAGCGACGATGATATCGTCCGGATCGCCCAAAACGCTCTTGATGAAGCGGTGCGGATCCGAAAAAAGCTCGGCGACGGGTAATCTTCAGGCATACTCTCCCGTTTACCCTCCGTCATCAACGCGGGATCCACGCGCAATAAAGACTCTTGACAAACTGAATAGCTTCTGCTACCGTCCTTGAAGGGGAGTGGCGTTCTCTGACACCGCTATACATTTAACTGGCACCGGGCATTGCTATACTCGTTTCCGGACGACGTACGTGACAGGTATGGCCGCAAAACCAGGTTGGAAAAGGAGCCGGGGATGATCGGCCGCGTCCGGACTGATGCGGATGATTTGACCGCTGGTTGATCGTGTCGTGCGCTGGTGCCTTGAGGTGTATCCGGAACCAGGCTTATTAAAAAAAGGACGTTACGCGTGGTTGTAGTCATACTATTATCGGTACTCTGCCTCTCGTTTTCAGTTCACCTGTTCTATCTGATCAGGTATATCCGTTTCCGCCATGAAGTATACCTGAGCAGATTTATTGACACCACGGTAATCAATGTCGTTGTCTCGGGCGTCTGTATCGTTATTGCGATATTCATGCCCGAGGAGATCAGGAAAATCGAAGTCAACGTGTTGATGTGGGGCATCTCCGGCTTCCTGATGTCCATCATGTTCATGCTTCAAATCATGATATTTATCCGGGTGTACCGTAGATCTCAGATGCCGCAGCATTATCATTATAATTTTTTCGGCAAGAAGGTCCTTCACGGAACCGTGGCGACACCGGTAGAGGTCGCGCTCTTTTTCGGTTCCATACCTTTCCTGCTGGGCTCCGGCGCGTATTTTGTAGCGAGATTGGTCAGGCTCTTTATATAAAAAAACTGCATATCCTGAAGGCGCGTATACAGAAGTCTGTCTGACCGGAGGAACATGAAATGACGGCGCGATCCCCGTACAGGTCGTTCATCACGAGGGCGGTAGAGCTTGGGGCCGGTGAAGCAAAGATCATCCCTTCGGAGTCGATAGTGACCGCCCCGTGGGTGCGTTTGAAATGCCAGTTCGGCTGCGGTGGCTATAATTCCTCCTGCTGCTGTCCTCCGCACACGCCGACGCCGGAGGAGACCAGGAGCGTGATCGATTGTTACAGGAAAGCGGTCATGGCCCATTTCGACGGGTCTACGGGAGTTACCGGGATTATCGTCAAGCTTGAACGGGAGATATTCCTGTCCGGATATTATAAAGCCCTGGGATTTGGCGCGGGCCCCTGTTCTCTGTGCAAGGAATGTCCGGGCGATTGGTGCCGTCATCCGGATAAGGCGCGTCCTTCTATGGAGGCGTGCGGTATCGACGTGTACGCCACGGCACGGGCCGCCGGATATCCCATCGAGGTCGTGAAGAACCGTAAATGCGAGGAAAATTATTACGGGATCGTTCTAATAGAATAAGCGTTATTTCTTCCTGCCCGGCAACAGGTTCCATGCAAAAAATGCTTGTTTTTAATAAACCCCCTTCCATATCTTAAACGGGAGGCTCGCACGTGGAAACAAAAGTCGTCAATTTCATAATTTTTTTCAGTATCGCCCTTGCCATATACGGGGTGGTGAATGTTTACATTTTTATACGCGGGTGGCAATCGCTGCCGGACTCGGCGGTGTTCAGGATCCCATACCTGGTGCTGTTCCTGCTTTTATCACTCTCCTATATTGCGGGGAGGGTGCTCGAACGCTTCACGATCTGCGTGCCAAGCGCCTGCATGATCTGGATCGGTTCGATATGGTTTGGCCTGATGTTGTACCTTTTCCTGGGCGTCATCCTGTGCGACCTCCTGCGCCTGGTCAACTGGCTGGCAGGTGTCGTGCCTCCGGGCTCTGAGCTGTATGTACGGGTGAAACAGGCGTCCGCAGCTGTCGTGGCGCTGGCTGCCGTAATCATCGTAATCGCCGGATACTTCAACACTCTCAACCCGCGGCTTACGCGGCTTTCAGTCACAATCCCGAAAAAGTCCGGGTCCCGCCAGGAGCTTAACATTGCCCTGGTGAGCGACATCCACCTCGGGATCATCATAAAGAATTCGCGCCTTCAGAACATGGTGGACATGGTGCATGTCATTCGGCCCGACCTGGTCCTTCTCTGCGGAGACATCGTTGACGAAGACCTCGCACCCGTCATTGAAAACAACCTTGGCGAGCTTCTCAAGTCGCTCCGGTCGCGCTACGGCACCTTCGCTGTGACCGGCAATCATGAATATATCGGCGGGGTCGAGGAAGCGGCCAGGTATCTCGCCGACCACAAGGTGAGGCTTCTCCGCGATGAGGCAGTGCTCGTTGACGGGAGCTTTTACCTGGTAGGGCGCGAGGACCGCAGCATCAGCCAGTTTACCGGGGCACGGCGCAAGCCGCTGGCACAAATCATGAAGGGGGTGGACACCTCCCTGCCCGTGATCATGATGGACCATCAGCCGATCAGACTTTCGGAGGCGGTGGGACATGGGGTTGACCTGCAGGTTTCGGGGCACACGCACCATGGCCAGCTCTGGCCCGCTACTATCATCACCCGGCTTATTTACGAAGTGAGCTACGGGTTCAAGCAGATAGGCGGAACGAGCTTCTATGTTTCCTGCGGGTTCGGCACCTGGGGACCGCCGGCACGGGTGGGTACCAGGCCGGAGGTGGTCCATATTAACATTCGGTTCAAGGAGTGACCCCAGTCGCTTCTGCTGGCCCCCTCGCTTCCATGGACATCACCTGGCCGCCGACATTACCACGGACGTTGTCACGATGCGACCGCCCTGTTTTTTTTCTGACGATAATATGATAACTCCAGCACCAGGCCGATTGCTGCCGGGATGATGGTGATTATCACCCCTCCGGCTATGATGTCGAACGGTTTTTCCGAAGTCCCGTCGACGGGCACGAATATTCCGATTATAAGCAGCGCCCAGAAACCGGCGCAGATGAAGAAGAGAACGCGCGAAATAACTACCTTGAATTTTCCAGTGCCGGTGTCCCGGACATTCCCCTGCCCGCGCTGCGGTTCGGCGGCGGACGCCCCCGGCGGGACTGGGCCGGGCTCTGTTTTGTTCCAGCGCCGGGTGGAAAGCCGCGCCCCCTTTTTCATGTATAACAAACCGAAAATAATGAGTACGATCACGAGTGGCACGATCAGCAGGCCCGCCGCGGTCCCGGACAATGCAAGCGTATCATATACTGCATGGACGAGGTAAGCGATGATAAACCCGATAACAATTTTCCCGGTCCCCGACTTCCCTTCGGGCGCGCATTTGGCCAGGCCGACGAAGTAGCCCATGAGCACGCCGGTGAAGGTGTGGAGAGGGATGGACGTCACCGCGCGCATGATCCCCGTCACGAACCCGTATTGGGCCACGTACAGTATGTTTTCCACCAGGGAAAAGCCGATGGCAGAAGCGCCAACGTAGACGATCCCGTCGTTCTCTTCGTTGAAGTTGGCGTTCTTCCAGATGAACAGGAGCACCACGCCAAGCTTCAGCGCTTCCTCGACCGGTGCGATAACCACAAAGGAATTGACCGCCGCGGCGCTCAATTCTCCGAGTCCGGGTACCATGCCCGATCCGGCGGATGTTGCTAGCAGGCTGCCGAGAATGGCTTCGATGATTGCCGCGGGGATGACGGCAGCGGCGCCCAGGAGCATTGCTTTGATAATCAGGCCATGGGGCTCGGGCTCGATGCTGTCAAGATGATGTATGTATAGAAGAAATCCGATCGGGGGAATGATCGCTATAATCATGAGGATTATAAAGTCCATGGTCAAATGCCTCCGCGTGGAATGATCGTATCGGCATCAATGATACGGTGACATGGCCCCTAGTCAAGTAATATCGCGCAACAGGGGCGGGCGCTGTGAAGTGAATGTGAGGTGAAGGCACGGGTGAACAATGCATCCGGGAGGGAGCTTTTTTGGGTTAATCTTTAAGAATATAACTCCCGGATTTGAACAGGTCGAGGCAGGCTTCCGTGACCTCCGGGTCGTACAGCGTTCCGCTGTTGTTCCTTATTTCCACCAGCGCGTCATCAATCCCGATGGCGCGGCGATAGGGGCGGTACGATGACATTGCCTCCACCACGTCCGCTACCGCAAGAATCTTCGCTTCCAGGATCATCTCGGTTCCCTTCAACCCGCGCGGATACCCGGTCCCGTTGATCCGTTCATGGTGCTGGTAAACCGCCATGGCAACGGGCCAGGGAAAGTCGATGTTTTTCAGGATGTCATATCCCATCTGGGGGTGGGTCTGGATGATCCGGAATTCTATGTCCGTAAGCTTTGCCGGCTTGCTTAATATTTCAGACGGGATCGATATTTTCCCGATATCATGGATTGAGCCGGCAATGCGGATGCCGTCGATCGATTCACGGGATATTCCCATGGCCGTTGCTATGGACCGCCGATGGTGGCCGGCGGTGTAGGGATCGCGCACTTCAATGGCCAGGGACAGTGCCTGCACCGTCTGGCCCAGCGCTTTTCGCATCATGTTGAAGCTTTCCTGCAGGTCCATGTCGCGCTGCCGGTCGGTAATGTCCCGCATGATACCGCGAAACCCGACCGGTTTGCCGGCTGGAGATTTAATGAGGGAAACCGATATTTCAACGATGCGGCTCTGCATGTCTTTCGTGACAATATTATACAGCAACGTTTTTTTCTCTGCTTCTCCGCGGAATACCGAGTTGAAGTGCCGGTAAACTTCGCGTTGCACATTCGGCTCCATGTAATTCGAATAACTCAATCCGATCATCTCTTCGACCGTATAACCCGTGATTCGGGCCATTGCCTGGTTGCAATAGGTCGTCTGTCCGGCCAGGTCGACTTCCCAGTAGCCGTCATCAATCTGCTCAAATACATGGTGGTAATTGTTTTCCTGGCCGGTTTGAATGATGCCCGCGGGTG
>JAKJGD010000434.1 GCA_022704585.1 Spirochaetota bacterium
CACGCGCGCGGCCGCCGGTCTGTTTCGTGCCACGGGCATCGTCCCCTCGTTCATGGTGCACGCCGGGGACCTGGTACGCACCGGCATGGACCTCGGGGGCTGGGCGTACGCCTTCTCGTCAAACGCTCTGGCAGATTCAATTCCTTTTATTGCAGCGCCCGGGAACCACGACTTCCTTGAGGACGGCGGCGCTAACTTCCGTTACTTCTTCAACAGGCCCGATTACTGTTCCATTGATTACGGCGACTGCCGTATCATCCTCCTCCATCCCTATGACGGGCCCGGCAGGACGCTTGACGGCCCGGTAATCTGCAGCGGCGAGGAGCAGTACCGATGGCTGACGCGGGAGCTGTCGCGGCCCCGCGACGGAAGATGGCTCATCGTGGTTCTCCACAACCCGATCCTATCCACCGGCGACTACGGCGTGAACGAGCTGCTCGCGGAGCAGTACCTTTCGCTGTTCAGGGAGAAGCGGGTGGACCTGGTCGTATCCGGGCATGACCATAACTTCGACGCCTTTCTTGCCGACGGCGGCTCACCGTGGGGCGGCACGCTCTACCTCGTCACCGGCACCGGCGGCTCGCACCTCGACGCTGCTATCATGGAGCAGCATGAGCGCCGCTGGCTTGACTGGCGCCAGGACCGGAGCACGGGGCGGGGCCCGTACCAGAGCGATTATTTCACGAGAAACTTTCATCTCTACGGCGAGCTCTCCTGGGGGTTCACGGAGGTGGAGCTCGGCGGTGGAGTTATGACCGTAACCTATCGGCGCTGGCTCTCCTTCCCGCGTTTCCTGGAGATCACGGGGCAGGACAGACGCTCCTGGGACATGGTTCGGCTGGATGCAGGGAAAACCCCCCATGCCGGTATAACCGGCCTCGCAGAGGCATGGACTTTTCGTAAAAAACGGGGCAAATAAGGCCTCCCCGGAAACTGGGCTTGACGCTATTATCATAAGACGATATATTGAACATGACACAGTCGCACATGCGAACCAGGAGGGCCCCATGCCAGCAGCAGAACACGCCAGACTTACGATCAAGACGCCGACCGGACTGACCGAGCGGGTCAGGTGGCTCCGGGACTACTATTTTCTGGGCGCGGACCGCGCCTGGAACAACGAACAGACCTGCTGGACCACGGGCACATCCTGGGACACCGTCTTCAACGAGATGACCTACTATATAGTGCCCGAGACATACATGCTCATGCAGACCATCAAGTCGTCGTACCGGATGGCCGCGCGCGAGGTGAAGCTCCACCCCGACTTCTGGTCCTGGCCGCTGGCCGAGCGGCGTGCATGGTTCACCCGCGAGGTCATGGTCGAGCATCTCCCGAAAGAGATCCTGCCCGGCGACCTGGTCGCCGGCGGCCGCTTCAACGTGCAGTGTTCCCTCTGCCTCAACGAGAAGGAGACCCGGGAATTCGACCGGATGCTCCTCGGCAGGAACGGCGCCCGGGCCATGATGAAGAAATTCCATGACCACGGCTACGGCAACAGCGGCGCAACGAGCGGTCACCTGGTCCCGGATTACCCGCGCGCGCTCCGCCTGGGATGGAGGGGGATCCACGCAGACCTGGTCGCGAAGTTCAACGCGCTCCCGGCAACCGAGCACAAGGGCCCCAGAGGCGCCCAACTCCGCGCCATGATGACCTCCGCGACAATGGCCCGCGACCTGGCCGCGAAATACGCGTCATTATGCAGGGAGCTCGCGGCGCGGGAAACCGACGCACGTCGCAAAAGCGAGCTCGCGACCATGGCGGAAAACCTTGACGTTGTCCCCTGGGACCCGCCCCGTACCTTCTGGCAGGCGGTGCAGGCCCTGTGGATCACCCACATGCTCGTCATGAGCGACGAGAACTATCCCGGCCCGGGCGTCTCGTTCGGCAGGATCGACCAGTACCTCCTCCCCTACTGGGAGACGTCCCTGGCGGAAGGCATGGACCGTGAATTCGGCAAGGAGATTCTCCGGTGCTTCTGGATGCACTGCAATTACGCCTACGATGCGATGGTGCGAACCGGCAACAACGGCATCACGGCCGGGTACGGCCAGCTCATCACCCTCTCCGGCACCGGGAAGGACGGCTCGGACCTGACGAACGACCTGACCTACGCGATGCTCGAGGTGATCGATGAGCTCTCGCCCATACTGGAGCCGAAGCCGAACGTGCGGCTCCACCGGGGAAGCCCGGACCAGCTCCTCGACAGGGTCGTGGACATGGTCTCTTCCAGCCAGGGCGCGCCCTTCCTGCTTAACTTCGACGAGCGTTCCATGGCCGGCATGATGCGCGAGGCGCGGGAGGCCGGGATCGAGCGCTTCATCAACGATACGAACGTGCATGACTACGTGCCCGTGGGCTGCCTGGAGAACACCATGCCGGGCAACGACCGCTCCGGCACCGTGGACAACAACATCAACCTTCTGAAAGCCGTCGAGCTCGCGCTCACCGGCGGCAGGGACATGCACCCCGTGGTGGACATCATGACCGGGAAGGCTTCGAAGGTGCGCCGCGACGGCCCCGACACCGGGGACCCGGCCACGTTCGCCACCTGGGAGCAGTTCTGGAACGCGTACCGCAGGCAGACAGAATACATCATTAAGAAATGCGCCGACATCTACGAGATGTCGGAAGCGACGCGGGCGAAGTTCTTCCGCACGCCGTACCTATCCTGCCTGGTCGGGGGATGCGCCGAGAAAGGCCTCGACATCACCCAGGGCGGCGCGGAGATCAGCTTCACAACGATGGAAGCCGTAACCTTCGCCACGACCGTTGACTCGCTGCTCGCGGTCAAGTACCTGGTATTCGACGAAAAGAAATGCACCATGGCGGAGCTGGTCCGCGCCCTTCGAGACAACTGGGAGGGGCACGACGTGCTCCGGACCCTGGCGAAGAACCGCGCGCCCAAGTACGGCCGGAACGACGACGCCGCCGACGCCATGGCGCTCCAGGTCATG
>JAKJGD010000435.1 GCA_022704585.1 Spirochaetota bacterium
TGCGGGATGATTACTACTGGTCCACGCTGAAAAATATCGTGACTGCCGCGACCGTGCCGCTCGAGCGCGAGCCGGACCGTCCCTCGCGGCCTCTCACCGACGCGGAAATCGTCAGCCTGATCCGGTTTCGCGATATCTATTACGAAGATTACCGGGAGCCGATCACGGGCATGACCTACCTGTTCATACGCATCAGCGGGCACGGCATCGGGAAGGGCGGCATCCGGGCCGACGCGGAGCATGTGTCGTTCTCCGGTGAAGGGGCCCTCTCGACCAACATGCTCTTCAAGACCCTGGGCCTGGGGATACCGCTGTACACGATCGGCAAGGGCGGGATCCTGGGCGACCTGCGCCTGAAGGGCGTTCCGTCGCCGGACCGGGAGCGCATACGAAGCGGCGTCCTGGAGGCCTACGCCGACTTCCTGTATTACCGGGCAGAGGTTGGCCCGCTCTCCGACGTGCCCGCCGGCGACGTCGGGATCGGGGGCGAGGAGATCGGGATCCTGTACGCGCGCATTACCGACAATGCGTTCCGGGACCTGGGCCGTCTGAGCCGCGGCGAGATAGACGCCGCTTCGCCGGAAGCACGCATCCTGCTGGAGCATTTCGGGATTAATACCGGATCCGAAGACACGGTCCGCGCCCTTGCCGCGAACCGGGACGCGATGGAGGCGTATACCGCATCGGCGATTACCGGCAAACCCGGTACGCGCGGGCTTGCACTCCGAAACGGGGCCACGGGCCGGGGCCTGGTCGAGGTGCTGGCCTCGCAGCAGAACTACAGCGATTACGGCGATCCCGCGCTCTGGTCAGAGCCGGTTATGCTCGACCGCGCGCTGGCCGCAGATGCGGATTTCACCAGGCTGGCGCGCGCCCGCATCAGGATGCTTACGTTTTCGGTGCAGGGATTCGGCAAGGTGGGCGCGTCCTTCGCGCGGCTCATCGACGATATCGGCGCCAAAATAAAGATGATATCCGACATCAGCGGCACGCTTGCGAACGAGCGGGGGATTGCAGGCGTTGGCGGCCTGGCCGAGCTGTGCAAGACCGGCCTGAATAGATTGGCGGACGCGCCGGCCGGGCTTCTCGCCGGCTCGGAGTTCTTCCCGGGCGACACCGTGCGGCCCCTCGCCGCGGTAGTGAACGTGGTGGTGCCGTCCGCGCTGGAGGACGTCATTATCAACCGCGATACCTGCGGCCCCGGCGAGGTTCGAACCCGCGATATCGAGGGAGAATACATACTCCAGGGGGCCAATGGTCCGGTCACCGCGGACGCCGAGGACCGGCTTACGGAAATGGGCAGGGTGCTGTTTCCCGATATTCTCGCCAACGCCGGCGGCGTTCTGGCATCTTACCTGGAATGGCTCAACGGGCTGGTACGTATTTTCGGGTACGGCAGGATGCACCGCGAGGGGTTTGTGCACCCGGTCGTGCACAATCTGGTTAGCCGTTTCCATCCCGACGCCGCGCGTGACAACATCACCGAGATCGATGAGAAGGTGTATGACTACGCGTTCCGGTTCATCCTGCGATGGGCGACGGTGGAGACCATACGCCTTTCGCGGACCTATAAGATATCGCTTCGCACCGCCTATATGGCCCTCGGGATCCGCCTCGCCGCCAGGGAGGGACGGCTCTCCGGACTGTTCAGGATCAGGGTCGAGAACATGCGCGACACCTTTGCGCTTAGAAAATAGCCGCGCCGGCATTAATGTGTATTCTGGAGGGGGCTTTCGGCATATTGCATAGTGACCCGGCTCGTTATTCCCTTGATCATGATCAAATTGTCATTAAATTAACATGTTTCCGGAAGGTCGGCAGTATGCAGATGGTTGTACCATGCTCACACCTGATGTAACCGTCTAATTAATAGATTGAAATTTATCTGTCCCCGGTATATTGTGTCCTGTTATCAGGGACCTCCCCCTGAGACATACCTGGCCCCGGTTTCAGGGCCAGCGTTCGTGCATCAGGTATGCCCGATGTCGTATGACATTCACGTGGATGTGAGGCTGATATGCTTGGAAGACTCTCCAACTACTTTCTGGGTGCTTATAAAGACAGCAATTACGTTTTGCAGCAGAAATCCCGGATAATTCTCGTCATTTGCATACTGGTCCTGTTCTTTGTGCCGGTAATTATTGCCATGAATATTGTCACAGGGCAGGTTGATTTCGTGCTTATCGCGCCGCTCGTGTTCGCCATGGGTGTTGTCATCTGTGCCATCTTCTTTCTCAAGTCGGGCAGATACAGCTTAACTGCGCATATGATGTTGATTATCACGCTTGCCGCTGTCTGGTCGACCCTGTTCCTTGATAACAGCAAGGATCCCGTGATCGTACTTGACTCGATAACGTATGTGCCGGGCCTCCTTGTTCTCACGGCCCTTGTGGTTACGAGGAAAAAATACGCCATTTTACTCTACACACTGTTGAACCTGGCGCTTTTTGCCGTTTTCGTGATTGTTGCAACCGGACAGTTTAAAATGGACGAGAACGCGATCATCGATTACGTGGTCGACAGCGGTATCGTAATCGTGTTTGTGGGCATCCTCTGCTTCCAGATCTTTAAAATCAACAAGACCGCGCTTGACCGGTCAGAAGACGATGCACGGAAGAACGAGGACCAGTACCAGGTCATCCATCGTCTCCACGGCTCCATCAAGGAGATGTCCGGCAAGCTGGCCGGTCACTCCAATGAGTTGTCGCAGGAGTCGGATTCCTTCTCTTCCCAGTCGCAGACGCAGGCGTCGGCGATCGAGCAGATAACCGCTACCATGGAAGAGGTCTCCAGCGGCATCGACATGGTTTCCGACAACGTCGGCAACCAGAACAGCAGCATGATGTCCCTCTCGGAAAACATCGAGAGCCTGTCCGGGACCATCAAGCAGATAGCGGAGCGGGTGAATCACACGCTCTCCATGACCGACGAGGTCTCGTCGGTTGCCAATCGAGGC
>JAKJGD010000436.1 GCA_022704585.1 Spirochaetota bacterium
GCTCGGTAATACGTTCCTTGACCGCGAACAGGATCTCAAGCCGGGCGCTCTCAATGATATCAGGCGTTTCGATTTTTCGTGCCATGGGTAACCCCTCTTTTCGGTAATTCAATCCAGGATAACGCTTTTTATTATTTTCGGAATTACCGCGGGTTTACTCGATATTTTTTGTTATCGACCGGGCGTCGGCGGGCCGTTCGCCCAGTCGGCGCAGGTCCCGGCATGTGATCCGGCGGCCCGGTGCAGCGATTCCCCCGATGCCGCGGCCGGGAGCGCGGTTACGCACCACCCGGCAGGGGCCGGGAAATCCGCCGTTCCACCGGCGATGTAGACCGTATCGACGGGCGAGCCGTCCTTTTTCATCAGGCAGACCGTCTCTCCGCCGTTGTTCAGGGAGAACGAAAAACCGGCAAGGTCCGGGTGCGCGCCGAAGAGCGCGAAAAACCCCTCCCGCGACGACGCGATCACCACCCGCCCGCCCGCCGGAAGCGCGGTGCCGGCCGGCAGTGTAAAGGTACTGCTCGATGCCGATCCGTCAACAACGACCATGCCCGAAAGATCGCAGGGATACTCGTTGCCGTTGTACAGCTCGATGAACTCCTTCCCCTCGTCGCTGCCGGCCGCGTCATAGAACACCTCCCCGATCAGGATACGGCCGTAATCCACTCTCCGCTCGACCTCCAGCTCTCCGGTAGCGCTCAGCCCGCCGTGAAGGGCGCGTATGGTCCCGTGACCCGGCGCCCTGCCGCTGACCAGGCCGTCACCGTCAACGGACAGGACGTCGGCGGTAAGGCTCTCCCACACCGCACCGTCGGCCGGGCTTTTCGTCCCGTCCGAAAGGATCAGCCATGCCTCGGCCCTGACCGCCTCCGCTTCGATGATGCGCGCGGCCGGCATTATGACCTCGAGGCCGAGCACGGGCATGCTGCAGGGCTCTAACAGGGGATTGTATTCATCCGGTAACGCGCAGGAGACCAGGATGGCGAAAATGACCGGTACAACAATCGTGGGTAATGTTTTCATGACGACCCCGCCGTTAAGAAAGTTTCTCGTCGTTAGTACGAACGGGGCCGGAGCGGCGAAAAATTTTTTTAAAAAAAATGGGCGGCCCGTTTCCGGACCGCCCAGTTATTTCGTTGTGCCGCGAGAGGGACTTGAACCCTCACAGGCGTAATGCCCACAAGATCCTGAATCTTGCGTGTCTGCCAAATTCCACCATCGCGGCTTATCTGCTTAATCCATACGAGCGGAGGGTCCTATTTGTCAAATAAAAATTCTGAAAGCTTCTGAAAAATAGACTTGTCGAATAACTCGTCTGCATTCCGGCCGAAGCGCAGCGAAGAGCCGGAATCCATATTTTTCCGCATGGATTCCCGCTTTCGCGGGAATGACAGACTTTGTATCTGCCCACGGGCAATCCGGCCCCTTACGCCGAATATTTGCGGATCTCCTTGATCATGTAGTTCTTTTTCCCGTCTTCCAGGTCAAGGTTCACCACGTCTCCCGCTTTCAGTCCGAGGAGAGATTTTGCTATGGGGGACCGGTAGGACAGGATCCGCTTCTCGAAATCGGCGTCCCAGGGGCCGAGAATGGTGTAATCGCGCTCCTCGCCCTTCTCCTGCTCTTTGAGAATGACCCTGGTCCCGATATTTACCGCGTCTGTCGATATCTCGTCCAGGCTGAGCACCTGCGCTTTTTTCATCTCCCCGTCCAGCCGCGAAATGGACAGCTCGAGCGTCGCCTGCTTTTCCATCAGGGCGTTGTACTCCACGTTCTCCCGGATGTCGGCGGAGACATCGGCCACCTTCGTCAGCTCCCTCGAGATGTTCACCAGCTCCACGCTGACCAGCCGGTCCAGGCTGGCCTTCATCTTCTCGTATCCTTCCCGGGAAACGATGAGCTTCTCCACGTCTACTTCCCACATCTCGTCGGCCCCGGTCTTGACCGGCTGGAACCCGGCGTGGCTGGCCTTTATCACGCCCAGGAACGCCTCCTTCTGCGGCTCTTCCACGTATGAAATGTTGCTGAACAGCTCGTAGATCTTTCCCAGGAATCCCGGGTCGAACTGTTCCGCGATGTATTTCAGCGCCGCGGAATTATTATCATGCAGAACGTCGATCGCCATGTTCTTCAACCGGTTTCCCTCAAGCTCGATCTTCTTGAGCTCGTTCATGAGACGGAAATAGGAAACCGTCAGCCGCTCGCGCGAATAATCGAGCCAGTCGTAATCCCACTGTTTGCTGAAAATGTTCCGCGCGACCCAGATGAAGATCTCCGGGTACTGTTTCGCCCCGGTGATGACCCGGTCTATGAACCCGTTGATGATATTGTACGCATGGGCGCGGATCAGGTTGTTGATGATATACTTGTGTATCCGCACCGGGATCTCGAACAGGAGCTCCGCCAGCACCTGCGGCCAGTCCTCCCGCGACTCCTCGATCAGGTTCACCAGGTCTTTTTTGTAGTCGTACGAGGATATCTTCATCGAAAGGAGCGACAGCTCCTGGCTTCCCTTGATGAACTCGATGACCTTTTCGCGCAGGGCGTCCAGCTTGAGCTTCGCCGGGTCGACGAATTTGGTCATGTCTTTCAGGATCATGTACGAGAGCACCTGGCGCGTGGCCGAATCGCCCTTCATTTCTTCGGTAAAGTAATCGATAAAGTAGGGGACGACAGACCTGCCCTCGTCCGTATCGATGTTGTTGACGAATTCAATGGCGATATCCAGCTTCTTGCTGAACGAGTCGGACCCGGTGAAGCTCTCGAGGAGCTCCTCGGCAAAGGTCACCGGCTTGTCCCGCACAAAGATCAGGTCCTTTTTCTTCTCGGAGAACCCGTAGTGGGGATCCCGCTTGATTTTCGTCCGCGCGCGGCCCCACCACTTGGACCAGCCCTTTTCCGGCACCAGGGCGGGGATAAGCTCCCGCTTGACGTCCTCGAG
>JAKJGD010000437.1 GCA_022704585.1 Spirochaetota bacterium
CGCTCTACTACTATCTGCATTACAGCGCTTTTTATCCCATGGTGCTGTTCATTCTTAACAAGGACAAATCGGTCGAACGATATCACCTGCTCAACATGGTATTTGCCCTCGCGGTTTTTCTCGCCGTCTATCTCCTTTTGTACCGGCAGTACAGCGATCAGAAGCTGGCCATACTCGGCCCCCTTCTTTTATTCCTGACGCCCCGGTTCACCGGGGACATTCCGGCCAATCCAAAAGACGTGCCTTTCGCGGTGATGTACTTCATAAGCTGCGCGGCGCTCTACTTTTCCGCCTCAAGCAAAAAGGTCCTCACCCGAATTTTGTGCCTGGGTATCTTCTTCGGCATAACCCAGAATATTCGCTCTGCCGGCGTTACCCTGTACGGCATACTGTTGCTGTACGATGTCTATGCCTATTACCGGGACCGACAGACCACAGCCCGGTCGGATGACACCTGGCTCCAATTCCTGATACGCGAGTCACAGACCATCACCCTGGTCGGAATGGTGGCCCTGCTGTTCTCCCTGTTGACCTGGCCCTACCTGGCCATGAACCTGATTTCCAACCTGCAGGAAATATTTGCAATGCAGAGATATTATACCTGGAACGAAACGGTGCTGTACAACGGCTCGTATGTTGAGGGGACAAAGCTGCCGAGCACCTATTTCACCACCTGGTTTGCCATTACCACCCCACTGATGCTCCTGGCGCCGGCGCTGCTCTCTCCTCTTCTCATACGGAAGCGGTTCCAGCACCGGCTTTTTGTTTTATGTTGCATCACGATTCTCCTCAATACCATCGCCTATCTAATCGTGCGGCCGGTCGCCTATGACGGCGTTCGCCTGTTCCTGTTTCTTGTGCCCCCCCTTGCCACGCTTGCCGCGCTTGCCCTGATTGAATATTTCAGGACGGCCGGGAAACGATTGATAAAAGCCCTCGTCGGCGTACTGATTTGTACAAACGCGGCCGCGGTTTCCAGGGAAATGATTGTCCTGCATCCGTACCAGTACATCTATTTTAATTCGCTGGTGGGCGGACTAAAGGGGGCCTATACAAAATACGACACGGATTACTGGGGGGCGTCCTATAATGAGGCCATCAACTGGTTTAAGCAGAATATAGCCACCGATAAAAATAAATATTACCCGATTCACATCTTCGGGATCAAACGATACAAGATCTACCAGGCGGCAAACATACTCAATGTTCCCCCTCAGCACGCGGAATACATGTTCCGATTTACCCGGCGCCTGGAGGAGGAGCCGAAGCAGGAGGACATCGTGCATGTGGTCAAAAGGCACGATGTCCCGCTGGTGTACATTCTGAAAAACACGGCGGCGAACCGGCCGGCCGCCACGCATTAAGCCAGATTCTTCGTTTCACTCAGGATGACAATCCCGCTGAGTCCTCCCTGATTACGAAAAACATTCGCGCCTGGAAGCCGCTCCTACCGGCTCGACACGACACACGAACCTCAACCACGCTTTTTCATCTCCCGCACGCCATCATTCCGCCGTGCTGCTGCTCACTCCCCGAACCGCCCATACGCGGCCGTAACAGGAATCAACATTGTGGCCGACCAGCCTGCAATAGAGGGATACCAACCGGGAATGGTCGGTGACACTCACATACGCAGTGGCGTTGAAGTCGAGGGGCTGGACATGATCAAAGGGATGTCCCGCAGGCAATGCGTAGCCTGCCCGGACAATCCTGGTATAGTTTATAAGACCTTTCAATTCAGCCCGAGTCGGCAGCCTCCAATCGCTGTAACCGAAGTTCGGATATTTGCCTCCATTCATATCTTCGATGAAGCCGGCGGCCTGGTGAAAGAGGAGGGTATCGCCGAAGAGATCCGCGTTTTTGGTCCACATCAAACCCGTTTCAGCGTCGGTTATCGTGCCATCTTTATTATCGGCAAACCTGGCGGAAACCGGCTGTAACCCTGCTTCCGGCACCTGCTCCCCGGCCGCATCAGCGGGAGGTTCCCGCGAGGGTTCCTCACCGGATTCATCACCCGGCCCGGGTTGAACGCCCTCTTGCGCCGGTGTTATCGGCAACTGGTCCGCGGTCGCGGCCCCGCTTCCGGGAGAACTGCGGCTGCTTTTCAATTCATCCCTGAGGATCTGCGCATCGTCCATGTTGACCCTGCCGTCTCCGTTGATGTCCCCCCGGCAGGGGATATCGCTGCAATTCTCCCTCCCCATTTCCCCATGCAGTATGGCCATGTCGCTGCTGTCCACCGTGCCATCCCGGTTAAGATCCGCCCGGAAGGTTTCCGCAAAGGAAACGAACGCGCCGGACAGGAGCAGGATCGCTATGCCGGTTACCATAGCCGACCGGTAACATAATGTCCGCTTATCAATCATATGCTCTCCCTCATTGGCTGTTTGTTAAAACTGTATGAGTTGCTTCGCGGAGCCTGCCCTGAGCGAATAACGGAGATTCTTCGGCTATCGCCTCAGAATGACAGGGCGAAGGGCTCAGAGTGACAATCAGGCTATGTGCCACATTACAGCACCATGTAGTTCATGCTAAAAATGCTGCGGGGCATTATGCCCTTCATAGTGAAATATCCTGCAGCGCTGATCATAAAACACCAGCCGGAATGTCTTCCGGTCTCCCTCCATCCAGTTTAGTTCATTCGGCCAGGGCTCTGCCACAAAAATGTAATCAGCCTTGTTTTGCCTCAGATTGGCCAGCCATAGTCTCCGGTCATCGCCCCTGAGCATATTTTGATGCAGCCACGCGGGGACCTCGTGCCTGTATCGGGGGGACACGTACATCACCTCGTTCTGCAGCCGACTTCCCATGAGGGGGTAAAAAAACCAGATATGCCCGGGCGGATCCCAGCCGACCGACAGGCCAACCTTCTTTTTTTCTCCGGGCCGGTCGAGAAATTCCCACCCGTTAACCAGTTCACATATTTTGGGAACATTGAA
>JAKJGD010000438.1 GCA_022704585.1 Spirochaetota bacterium
AATTGATACTCTCATTGCAGCAAATCCGTTCATCTCGTCGCTGGTCCCCAAAGACGGCATAGAGCTCGTCGTGCCGGCTACCGACGGGGTCCTCGTGGCTATAAATGACGTGTTCGACGTGAGGAGAATGAAAAGCCTTCTTGATTTCAAGGGCGAGGTCCGGGGCGATTATTTCCCGACCATATTCAAAATAATTTCCACAGATGATATCAGGCTGGTATTTTTTAAGGGGATGAAACCTGTCATCGTGAATGCGGGCCTGGAAAAGCTCTACCGGATGAAAAATATTTTTCAATCGCCGCTCAGGGGTAATTTCACCTCTCTTTTCGGCAGCCGCGAGCACCCGTACATTCAGGACGGGACCTTCCGTTTCCATAACGGGGTTGATATAATTTCAGGTTATGGAACGTCGATTCGTCCCGCCCGCGACGGCATGGTCATCTTTACCGGTTGGCGCGGCGGGTTCGGCAACACAGTGATGATCCAGCATGATGAGGGTTATACCACCCTTTACGGCCACCTGAGTTCGATCAGCGTGAAGGTCGGTGCTTGGGTTACGAAAGACGACATCATCGGGCAGGTCGGATCGACCGGATTTTCAACCGGACCGCACCTGCATTTCACCGTCATGAAGCATGGCCAGGATGTGAACCCCCTTCTCTTTATATGGTAGCGGTCCGATATTAACCGAAAACTATCCTGACGAGTGGTATCATGGTATGGTCTACGCCATTATCTCGGTAATTCTCTATCTCCTTTCATTTCCCGTCACGGCATATGATTTTTCCCTCTGGCCGCTGGCCTTTATAGCGCTCGTTCCATTCTTTATCTCCCTCGACAGAACCGATTCGGTGCCGGTGCAATTTGCCCTCGGGGCCGCCTGGGGCACGGTCATATCGCTCGGTATGGCGTACTGGCTCGTGTATGCCATGATCTGGCAGTACGGTACTTCCGTCGTGACGGCAGTCGTATTCATGATTGCCGGTCTTGCGCTTCCACACGCCCTGGTATTCGGGGCTTTTGCGGTCATGTATGGCCTTCTCAGGGTGCGGAAGCCCTGGTTTTATCTGTTTGCCATACCCTCACTCTGGGTCCTCATGGAGTATTCACGGGAGCTCATTCCACTGCTGGTACCCTGGGGCCTTGCCGGTTATGCGCTCCAGCCCTGGAACCTGTTCGTGCAGGCTGCGGATATTGCCGGCGTGTACGGACTGTCTTTCATGGTGGTGATGATCAACGCCGCGATTGCGTACCTGTGCAGAGATGCATCACTGAAATCGGTGGTTACATCTTTAAGGCAGCCCGGGCTTGACGGCCGTTTGAGGCTTTTCGCGATCGGGAATCGCCGTGTGCTGGCCATAATGGCATGCGTGATGATCCTGCCGCCCGCGTACGGCGCCGTCCGCCGGCACATGATTCAGGATGAGATGTCGCTGGAGCGGGCTGCCGGGCGGGAGATACCGATAACTATCGTGCAGGCGAACTTCACCCAGGACGAGCGGTGGCGGGACTCGGGCTTCATGGACCGGGTCAACGTCTGTCTCGGGCTGACCGGGCGGTGCCATTCGGGCAGGGGAATCGTCGTGTGGCCTGAAACGGTCCTCAATTCCCAGGGCATGGTACGGAGCGGACTTTTCGAGTTTATCAGGTCCCGCATGAGCGGGGCCGACCTCCTGGTCGCCGGCGGCGTCCGGCGTGCTATCGGCAGAAGCGGTGTATACAACACCGCCTACCTGATATCTGAAAAGGGGGGGGAGACCTTTTACGATAAGAATGTCCTGCTTCCTTATGCTGAGCTTTCGCCCTTCGGACCAGTGCTCGGCAGTTTCTATACCGCGCCCACCGAGTTCCTGGGGGGTGATACGCCGCCGGCCGCACTGACCGGCGCGGGCATGATCGGCCTGTCGATCTGCTTTGAGTCCGTGTATCCCTGGCACGTGCGGCGGTCGGTAACGAGCGGGGCACGCTGCCTTGTCAATATCTCGAACGAGGGGTGGTTTGGCCGCTCCTCGGAGCCGCCGCTCCACCTGAGGCAGGCGTCAGTGCGGTCCATCGAGAACAGGCGCTTCATGGCGAGGGCCTCGAACAACGGGTATTCCGCGATCATTGCGCCGACCGGGGAGATCGTGCGGGTTTCAGGGCTCTTCACCCGCCAGTGCGTTTCCGGCGGGATCCTCATGCTCGAATCGCGAACCCTTTACACTATCCTGGGGGACTGGATACTGTACGTCGCCGCGGCTGTTTTGCTGGCACTGCTCGGCATGGCCCTCGTAAAAAAATAACGGGTTACGGCTCCGGTGCCGGGTGTGCCGGGCCGGGACGTCGGAATAAAAAAAGGGACATGCCGCCATGTCCCTTTTTTTCCCTGCAGCGATGAGTGTTACGCTTTTTTTCTTCTCCTGAAATACCGCTGGAGCATGATGAGCGTCATCGGGAGCATCATGATCCCCATGAGACCCATGATCTCCGCCGCAAGGCCGGCCGGGGTTCCGCGGTAGGAGGCGGCGCTCGCCGGACTTCCGCAACCGGTGGATTCGCCCGAGAGCAGGTACTCGTCCGCATCCGCGTTGTCTCCGATCCACTCCCAGGTTTTTCCCTCGTTGTCGTCGTTGGTTACCGTGAAATCGATCCTGGCCTGGTGCTTCGCATCGATAACGATCGTGTTGTCCGAAGGCTGGATGATCGGAAGCAGGTGCGGGAAATCGGAAGCCGAGAGGCTCAGGCGTATGCGGTGGCCGGCCTTGAATACATTGCAGGTGGGCCACAGCTCGACCGTGTACTGGTAGTTCTCGCCCTCGTTGATGGTCTTCGGGTTCTTGTCCGGCCCGTCATAGAACGGGTCAAACGGAGCATATGCCGGGTCGATGGGATGGTCGACGACCCTGGTCGGCCAGTACCAGGGGCCTTCGTTGTAGACGTTGGTCTTGCCCGAGGGATC
>JAKJGD010000439.1 GCA_022704585.1 Spirochaetota bacterium
GCGGTTGATGTTCTGGTCGGTGTTTTCCGCGTCCGGCCTGTCCTTCCCGGTCCCCTCGATCCACTCTTCCTTCTCGACGGGCGCCGGGTTGGAGTCCCCGCCCAGCGGCACGGACGGCGGCAGGTCGATGAAGTCCACGTCCACGTCCTTCATCCTGATGGAGTCCGCGTCGTACACGCTGTCGTTGTCGGCGAATGAGGGCAGGCTGGAAATGAAATACGCGCCGTAGCATATGCCGTGCAGGGTGATGGAGAATATCAGGCAGAGGACATAAGGGTCCGTTCGTTTGACCCACGCGCGTATGTTCAAGATCAGCCGTGACGCCATGACCGCCCCGCGTGCCCTATCGCTTTACCGAGAGCGCGATCCGCGTGACGCCGGACTGCCGTATCAGCCCCATGGCGCGCGCGATCGTGCCGTAGGAGAGGCGCTCGTCCGCCGACAGGGTCACCCGCATGTTGGGCCGGTACTTCGCTTCCCGCGCCAGGTAGGCCACCATCCTGTCCTCGGTCGTATCCAGTCCCTCCATCAGGAGCTTGCCGTCCCTCGTCAGGGCGATCTGCACCGACTTGGCCACGTTGGGGTCGGACGCGTTCACCTTGGGCAGGTTGATGTTGACGGATTCCTGCTTTAAAAAATTGGCCGTGACCATGAATATGACCAGGAGGACGAGGAGCACGTCAACCATCGGGGTAATGTTGATATAACCTATTTCGTCGTCGTCGCCGCCGGGAAGTGTCGCCATGGGTGGTTACCTCTTTCTGGCTTTCGGCTTCGGGGCGGGCGTGCGCCCGCGGCCGCGAAGGCTCGCGGTGAATTCCTTGGCCAGGATATCGAGCTGCTGGATGATGATTTTTACTTTTTTCGAGAAGTAGTTGTTCACCATGACGACCGGTATGGCGATGAAAAGGCCTGCCGCGGTCGCCAGGAGGGCCCGGGAGATACTGCGCATGACCACTTCCGCGCCGGTGCTCCCCAGCGTGCCAAGGCCGTGGAAGGCCTTGATGACGCCGAGCACCGTGCCAAGGAGCCCGATGAAAGGCGCATTGTTTCCCAGGGTGTTTAGAACGGTGAGCCGCTTTTCCAGAAATATTTTCTCCTCTATCATCTTGCCTGTCATGAGGTCGGGGAGGCCCTCCGTGTTGTCCCTGGACTGTTCAATCGCGAACTCGGCGAACCGGGTATACACATTGTCCCCCGCCTCCCGCACGAGCTTCCCGGCGGAGGCCAGGTCGCGCTTCCGCAGCAGCGAGATCAGCTCGGCCGCGAAGAGGGATATCTTTTTGCTGGAGTTCTTCCTGAAAATATAGGCACGCTCCAGCCCGACCGCGAGGGCGAGTATGCTCGCGATAACAAGCATGGCGAACACGAAGGTCTCACCGTAGCCGACAAAAAGGAGTATATCAGACATGGACGCTCTCTTGTATAATGGTATTTGATGCGCAAAGCATTGCAAATCCTACAAAGTATTACCGATTGCGCAATACATTTTTTCGGGAAAGGGCAATAATCGGGGCAGGGCGGGAGGGGGAGCGCTGGAAAAACGGCCGCGGGACGGGCCCTGTGGCCCGCTCCGCGCCGCTATCGTCTAGTTTACGAACAGCATTTCCCAGAACTTGGGCATGGGCCACAGGTCGTCGGCGATGAGCGCTTCCAGCTCGTCGACCTGCTTCCGTATCTCGTCCATCCCGGGCTTGATCCCGGTGCAGTAATAGTCGGCCAGCTTGTGGTGGTCCTCGATGGCCGACTTCTTGTCCAGCTTCGCCTTGAGGGAAGACAGGGATACATGGATTCCGTTTATGAGCTCGGTGATCCGCTTGAGCGAGCCTTTCTGCGCGGAGAGGTCCACGCCGCCGCCCAGGACCTTCTCGGTCTTGCCTATCGTGGTGGCCAGCTCGAGCTGGTACTTCACCGAGGCCGGTATCACCTGGCTGGACGCCAGGGCGATGAGGGCCTTGGCCTCGATGTCGATGTCCTTGATGTACTTCTCAAGCCTGATGGTGTACCTCGATTTCAGCTCCACCGGGGATAGGACATTGTAGGTTTCGAAGAGCTTCCGCGCCTTGTCGGTCTCGAGCGCGTGCAGTGCCTCCGGCGTAGTCTTCAGGTTGGGCAGGCCCCGGCGCTCGGCTTCCTTGTGCCACTCGTCGGTATAGTTGTCGCCCATGAAAAGCACCGATTTGACTTTCGGCAGCTCCTCTTTCAGGAGGTCGAACACCGTTTTCCTGACATCGGTGCTGCCGCGCTTCTCGATCATTGCCGCTACATCGTCAAGGCTCTCGGCCATGATGGTGTTAAGCGCCGTTGCCGGGAAGGAGATGTTCTGCGACGATCCCACGGCCCGGAACTCGAACTTGTTGCCCGTAAAGGCGAAGGGCGAGGTGCGGTTCCGGTCGGAGTTGTCGCGGCTCACCACCGGCAGGGAGGATATCCCAAGGTCAATGATGGTCTTGTCGGTCACGCCATTGGCGATTCCTTTCTCGATGCTCTCCAGGATGTGCGTGAGCTGCTCGCCCAGGAAGACCGAGATGATCGCCGGCGGCGCCTCGTTTGCCCCGAGCCGGTGGTCATTGGCCGCCGAACCCACCGATGCGCGCAGGATGTCGGCGTGCCGGTGCACGGCCTTCAGGGTCGCCAGGAGAAAGACCAGGAACTGCATGTTGTCCTGGGGCGTTTTGCCCGGCTTGAACAGGTTGACTCCGTCGTCGGTCGAGAGCGACCAGTTCACGTGCTTGCCCGAGCCGTTGATGCCGGCGAAGGGCTTCTCGTGGAGCAGCACGGCCATGTTGTGCTGGCGCGCCACCTGCTGCAGCTTGTCCATGACGAGCAGGTTGTGGTCAACGGCGATGTTGGCCTCCTCGAAGATGGGCGCGATCTCGAACTGGGACGGCGCCACCTCGTTGTGCCGGGTCTTCGCCGGGATGCCGAGCTTGTAGAG
>JAKJGD010000440.1 GCA_022704585.1 Spirochaetota bacterium
TACGAGATCGAGGGAGCGAAAACAATAGAGGAGCTGGACATCACAACTCCATGGGGCAATCCCTCTGACACGATCCACATAGCCGATGTCGAGGGATTCCGGGTTGCTTTTATACCCCGCCATGGCAGGGGCCATTTCATTCTTCCCCACGAAGTCAATTACCGGGCCAATATCGCGGCCATGAAAATGATCGGTGTCAGGGAAATCATAGCATTTTCAGCAGTGGGGAGTCTGAAAGAAGAGATCCGACCGCTCGACTTTGTCCTCCCGGACCAGATCATTGACCGGACCGTCAGCAGGCAAAGCACCTTTTTCGGGAACGGGGTTGCGGCTCACATTCCGTTCGGTCATCCCTTCTGCGCCCGTCTTCACGGCGTGATAACAAACGCGGCCCATTCCATGGAACTGGTCATGCACACCGATCAGACTCTCATCTGCATGGAAGGTCCCGCCTTTTCGACCAAGGCCGAGAGCAATCTCTACCGGTCATGGGGAGCCGGCGTCATCAACATGAGCACCCTGCCCGAAGCCAAGCTTGCACGTGAAGCGGAAATCTGTTACGCAGTCGTCTGCATGAGCACGGATTATGACTGCTGGCATGAAACGGAGGAGCATGTTACCATCGATATGGTGATCAAAAACCTCACCACGAACGCGGGAAACGCGAAAAAGCTTCTGAAACTGGTACTGGAAAGCCTGGGACGCGAACGGGACTGCACCTGCCCGGAAGCGTCAAAATTCGCCATTATAACCGACGACCGGAAAAGGAACAAGGGCCAGATAGGAAAGCTGAAGGCGATACTGCCCGACTACTTCAACTGACAGGCCGGGGCCCCGCTCGCCGTCAGAGGTGCTCGTATACATACTTCTTCAAAACGTTTACCGCGCTGGGCGACATGTCCTGGAACTTGATGGTATAGTACATGGCGCCACCCTCCTCAACGGTCTTCGTAGCAATGATCTGCGATACGATCTTGAAGGCGAAATCCATCGCCGTAAACTCAAGATAATAGAGGCTGCTGAAATCAAGCTTTTCGGGAATGCGGACAACAGCCTCGTAATCATTGATCTTGTAGACGGTACAGTCCATCCTGTCCTCCGTCGTATCGTCCACGACCATCGCCTCTTCATCGGAAAGTATATCCTTCTCGCCCTGCTCGTCTCTCTCGATGATCTCCTCCAGTTCCTCCAGTTCCTTATCCTTGAGCGGTGTAAGGATCTTAGAAAGCTGCGCGGGGATGATCACGTCGATATAGGGGTGGCGCGACTCCTCCTTCCTGTCCAGGCCGGCAGGGACATCCACATGCAGAGTCGCCCCTTCACGACCGGTGATAGATGATGTGAATTCATATTCAGCATCGCCGACCCGGAAGATCTGGAATGAAACCGGCTTTTTCAGCGGGATCCCTGCCAGGTCAGCAGGCCTTCCGAAAATAGTCAGGTACAGACTCTTGTTGTCCCTTGAAGCGATTTTACCCAGGAACGCCCTGCCCGGAACCGGGGAAAAATAGATGAGTTGCTCTCTGTCAACATCCGTAATGCTTTTCAGAGGCTTTTTAGCAATTGTATTATAATAGAGCTTGTCATATATGGATGTGATGTCGCGGCACATCATGAGCTGGGATTCCTCGCTCTCATTGGTCGTGCGCGCATGGGTCAGGAACTTGCCGATCGCAGATTCAAAATATTCCGGATCATCGAAAAGCTGATTGGGGTTGGAGAATTCCAGTATTTCAAGAAGGTTGTTGATGATTTTAATCTGGAAATTCGAAAGCCCCAGCCGCTTTAATCTAAAGAGGAACAGCTGCTCTTCATGGACCCTCTTGTATTTAAGCCTCTGGAGCAGCTTGGCAATGATGATAAAGGCGATCGGCACCATAAGCAGGCCGAGAACAAGGAGAACATCCTCCGCCGATGCTTTATACCACGTTATACCCAGTACCGTTTGAATATCCACGATTCGGCTCCTTGCTCCCGTTCAGCCGGGACCGGAAATCATGTCCGTATCATGATCATACTTCTTCCGGGGGCATTGATGCGACTATTTTAAAGTAAAAGAATTATTTTACAAAGTCAAACAAAAAATTATTGCTGCATATAGACGTTTCAGATATGGTTCTGATATCGCATATCATCACCCGGAGAAACCGGGTTTCGGGTCAACACGGCATAACAGCATGATTATTGACTTTCATACTCATATATTCAGCCCCGACGTATGCGCCGACCGTACGCCATTTCTCAACGACCGGCAGTTTCGCCTCCTTTATGATTCCGGCCAGGCGCGTCTCGTCGACCATCGCGGCCTTGAGGAGGAAATGCATTCCTCGGGAGTGCAGCGTGCAGTCGCAATGGGTTTCCCCTGGGAACGCGAGGACCATTGCGCTGCCCAGAACGACTATTTTCGCGGCGTCCACGACGAATCCGGCGGAAAAATCCTTCCCTTCGGGTCGGTCCCGGTCAGCGGCACTGCCGATATACGGACATGGGTGCGGGATATCAGAAAAGCAGGGCTGGCCGGCGTTGGAGAAGTAGGCTTTTATCGCGACGGCATGAGTCCCGCAAACATTGAGCTGCTTCGCCGCCTGCTCGCCGCAGTATCCGAAGAGGGCCTTCCCCTCTGCCTGCATGTGAACGAGCCTGTCGGCCACTACTACCCCGGGAAGTACGATCCCCGTTTGGGAGAGATGTATGCCGCAGTCGCAGACCATCCTGAAGCGACAGTTATATTTTCCCACTGGGGAGGGGGGCTTCTCTTTTACGAGCTCATGCCGGAGGTATCTAAAGCGCTTAAAAATTGTTATTACGACACGGCGGCCTCGCCGTATCTTTATACTGAAGGGATCTATGGGGCCGCGGTGAAAATGATCGGACCGGGAAGGATTCTTTTCGGGAGCGATTACCCACTCCTGTCACCCGCACGG
>JAKJGD010000441.1 GCA_022704585.1 Spirochaetota bacterium
CGCGCGGCGCAAGGAGCTCCTCGATGAAATCGCCTCGGGCATGAAGGACGCCCTGGTCCTCAAGACGGACCTGGCGGACGAAAAACAGGCCCGGGACATGGTCGACAGGACCGTGAAGCATTTCGGAAGGATCGATATTTTAATAAACAACGCGGTGCTGAGCATCGTCGAAAGCTCGGACCGTATAAAGAGAGAGGACCTGCTCCGCGCGTTCACGGTGAACCTCCTCGGCCCGGTTGCCTCCTCGCAGCAGGCTTACGGTTACATGAAGAAGCAGGGCGGCGGCCACATCATCAACGTCGGCACGCCCGGGTTCATGATAGGCGTTCCATTCTATGCGTCGTATGCGTGCTCGAAGGCGGCCTTTTCCGCCTGGACGAGGACCATACAGGGCGAATGGGCCCACGCGGGGATCGTCGTGAGCGAGTACTTCCCCGGCTACACCGAGACCGGCGCGGTCGCGGAATCGGCCTACGGCCCCATTCCCATGGACCTGGTCATGAACAAGGGCAAGGGCTTCCTCGCGCGGTACTTCTCCGGTGCGCGAAACGGCGACGACATAGCGCGGGACCTGCTGAAGCTCGCGATCAAGCCGCGGCCGCTCATGTTCTCGACCTTCATGGAGCGGATCGCCGGATTCGTGGCCAACATGCCCGGCATTCGCATACCGGTAGTGAAGCGCATGGCCGAAACGGCCAGGAGAAAGATGGAGGATAGAAATGTGTGACCTCTGCATGAAGCACGGCGCGGGCGGCAAGTGGTACCTGAACGCCGAGCATTATTCGAATCAAATCGTCGAGAAGTACAACCTGCGCGATTTCCTCATGGAGCAGTACAAGAATTTTGAGCAGATATCCGTGCGCAAGGTGCACGGCTTCAATGCGGTGGGCATGGGATACAAGCTGCGCATCCCCATCATCGGGCGGATCGTGAAGCACACTGCCGAGAAGCTGCTTCACAGCACCAATCCCCCGACGAACCCCTTCAAGCCGGAGGGGCACATCGGCCAGGTGATACCCCTGGAGGACGCTATCGCGATCCTCGAAACCTGCGCTGTCGAGCCTATAATAGAAAAGAACTGCATGTGCCGCTACATGAACCGCGGCGTCAAGGAGGCCTGCTGCATCAATTTCGGCGTCATGTCCGAGATCATCGACAAGCTGCCGCGCTTCATCCCCGAGAAGGACAAGTATTTCCTCACCCGGAAGCAGGCGGTCGAGCGCTTCCGCGAGCACAACAGGAAAGGCTACATCGGCACCATCTGGTTCGGGCCCTACCCCTACATCAACAACCTCTGCTCCTGCGCGAACCCCGAGTGCGCGGGCCTCAGGCCCCGGGTCGATTACGGCCTCAAGTCCATCTACAAGGCGGAATACATCGTCCACCACCACGAAGCGGACTGCACCGGGTGCGGCGCGTGCGTGAAGTTCTGCCAGTTCGGCGCGATCGAGCACGATCCCCTGAGAAAGAAGATCACCATCAACATGGACAAGTGCTTCGGCTGTGGCCTCTGCCGCCACGCATGCAAACAGAACGCCATACACCTCCACCCGCGCGACGAGACGCCGGGGTTCGAAAAGGATTACTGACATGGAAAACCGTATAAAGGGAAAAACAAGGATTACCATAGATTATAAAAAATGCGGGGACGGCGTGGGCGTTGACCCGAGGGATTGCTGCGCCTGTCTCCGGAAGTGCGAGCCCGCGGTCTTCCTCCTCCACGAGACCCTCGGCGCCGTCGAGGAAAATCCCTATGATCCCCGGAAATGGCGCGTCACCGCGCTCTGGCTCGACCTGTGCACGCGCTGCATGAAGTGCGTGGAATCGTGCCCCGCCGGGGCCGTCACGGTGAGCTGGCGGTAGCTCCCGCACCCTGCAATGGCCCGGCCGGCCGCGGAAACGGAGAAAGGCGCATATTGATTGCCCGCCCCGGATCATTCAGGCCCTACTATTAAAAGCATTTGACTTCCGCCGGATTTCGCTGCAGGGTTTACCCCTTGAGGAGATACGCGCAACAGCATCCTCTTCCAATCCCACAAGCGGAAGGCGGCCATGAAAAAACTCGTCACCGGTTCAACCGGATTTATGGGATCATCAATCGTAAGGGAGCTTCTTAAAGACGGGGAAGAGGTAAAGGTACTCGTCAGGAAAACCAGCGACACCCGGAACATAGACGGCCTTGACGTCGAGAAGGCCTGCGGAGACATCCGCGACGGGGACTCCATGAGGAAGGCGCTCACAGGCTGCGATACCCTCTATTATACCGCCGCGTTTTTTTCCCACTGGGTGCCTGATACCAGATTGCCCTACGAGGTCAACGTCGAAGGAACGAAAACATCGATGCAAGCCGCGCTTGACGCGGGCGTGCAGAAGGTCGTATACACCAGCACCAACAATACCATGGGCGCGCACGGTCCCGTCCCCGTTGACGAGAGCGCCGAATTCAACCACTGGAAAACCGGGGACCATTATTCCATATCCAAGTACCTGGCCGAGGTCGAGGCGCGGAAGTTCGTTCCCCTCGGGCTGCCGATCGTCATCGTCAACCCCACCCTGGTCATCGGCGTGCGCGACATCAAACCGACGCCCTCGGGGCAGATGATCATCGACATAGCCACCGGCCAGATGCCCGGGTACATCGAGGGCGGAACGAACGTGATCGATGTCGAGGACGTCGCGCGGGGCCACATCCTCGCCGCGAAGAAAGGGAGGATCGGCGAACGGTATCTTCTGGGAAACGAGAACCTGACGGTTTCAGACTATTTCAGGCTGATAGCGGAGATCGCCGGCGTAAAACCTCCGCGGATAAAGATACCCTACCATGCCGCGGTCGCTCTCGGTTACCTGTTCGAGCTGGGGGCTTTTTTCAGCAAGAAGCCTCCGGTGGTCACCGCATCCGAGGTGAGGATCGGCAAGCTGCAGG
>JAKJGD010000442.1 GCA_022704585.1 Spirochaetota bacterium
GGCGGTCGCAAGCTTAGGGCAGGGTTGCGAAGGAGAGCCGCTCCTCCGCGCCGGGGACCTGGCGGCTGCAGTGCGCCTGGTGCGGGAAAAGACCGGCCGCGGCACGATCAACATCAACACAAACGGCTCCCTTCCCGGCGGGGTGAAGGCGCTCGCGGCGGCCGGCATCGATTCGATCAGGATAAGCCTCAACTCGCCCACGGAGGAGTATTACACGCGCTACCACCGTCCCGCGGGGTATTCCTTTTCGGATGTGCTCAGGTCGGTCGGCACCGCACTCGACGCGGGCATATTCGTATCGATCAACCTCTTTTTCATGCCCGGGTTCACGGACATGGAGACCGAGGTCGGGGCGCTGGAAGGCTTTCTGAACCGCTTCCCCGTCAACATGATACAGACCCGCAACATGAACATAGACCCGGACTATTATTTCGAGCGGATCGGTTTCCGCGAATCGGAACCGCTGGGGATAACGGCCCTGCTCGCCCTGCTGGGGAAGAAGTACCCCGCGGTGCGACTGGGCTACTACAACCCGCCCCTGCGGTAAGGGCGCGGCGCCGGCCCATATATTTCTTGACGAAAAGAATAGTTGGCTGTCAATTTGATCGCATCGTCAATTCTCGTGCGAGAAGGGAGAAGACCATGGCCGAAACCATAATTCATGCGCTGGTCCTCATGCAGAACTGGGGGGAAGACGCCGATATCGTATCTATGCTCACTCAGAACAGGCACGTGATATCTCTTTTCCACATCATGGGCCGTCACAGTTATCTCATGGACGCCAATTTTGACGGGAAGGCGCAGCTCGCGGAATGGATCACGCAGATGAAGGCCACGCGGCTCACGTCAGGCATTCCGGCCATTATCTCGATACAGACCCAGCGCATCATCGACGTGTATAAAAAGAAGGACGATTTCAAGCTGGCGGACTACCTGAGCATGAAAGAGCCGTACCACTTTTTCGTCAAGATCGACAACCCGCACCATGATGACGCGTTGCTGAAGCTCCTGACGAAGAGCCGGATCGTGCATTCCATACTGCACGTGCAGGGCGAGAACTCCTTTACCATCGAGGTCATCGCGTCCAGTTATGACGATTACCGGGCGCTTCTCTCCGAGATGAAGCTGCTCAAGACCATTCATCACATCGAGACCCAGGAAGTCATCTCGGTGCTGAAGTACCGGAACCAGATCATCGGGGCGGGCGGGAAGCCGGAAACGGGTACGGACGATATCAGGGAATTGTACACGTTATAGCCCCCTCCCGGTCTCCCCCGCAAGCGGGGGAGGCGGCCGCAGGCCGGTGGGGGAACGTATATCGCGAGGAATAAGCCATGAGTACGCCAGTCACAATAGAGAACCCGATCGAATACGCGCGGGAAGTCGTAGGCCGTGACCCGTTCGCCACGTTTCTCGGCATCGAGGTCGAAGAGGTTCGCGAGGCCTATTCCCGGGTCGCCGTCACGGTGAAGCCGGAGTTCTTTAACGCGGTCGACAGGGCGCACGGCGCGTTTATCCACGCCGTGGCCGACCAGGCGTTCGCCGTGGCCTGCAACAGCACAGGGGTGATGGCCATAGCCGTGAATTTCCAGATCAACTACCTCTCGTCCGCCGGTGACGGCGAGAGGATTTTCGCCGAGGGCCGCCCGGTCAACATCGGGCGTAAAGTCAGCGTGTGGAGCATCGAGGTGCGGGGCGCCGCCGGCAAGCTGATCGCAACCGGCACCGGGACGGCCTACCACAAGTAAAGGGCCGGCGCGAAGAAATAAATTCTTGACAGCGGCCTTCCCGGCCGTGGTATACTTCTGTTACAGTCTGGCAAGCGGGAGATTAATGCATTGAAACGAATTATTGCGGCGATAGCGATAGCGGCGTGCCTGCTCTTCGTGCTGGCGTGCGACGTGTTCGTGCCCGGAAAGGACCTGGACACGCTCCGGGAGAAAGAAAACAGGATCTACGTTCTTAAGAGCGACCTTGAGATAGACGGGAAAAAGCTGAAGAAGGGCGAGGAAGTCCGGATCAAGATTACGCCGGGAAGCGGCTGGATCAAGGTCCACGCGTATCCAGCGCGGTCCGACGAGCTGAAGGCCGAGTACCTTCTGCTCCTCTTCGTGTTTGATGACGAGTTCGAGAAAAACAAGTACAATGCCGGTTATTTCAACGAGCGGCTTGGGGCCCTGATAGCTGACAGGAGAGCCGCGCCGGTTATCAAAAAGAAATAGGGTCTGGACACGATTATGTTCGAGGGAGTTTACACCGCGCTGATAACGCCGTTCAGGAACGGCTCGATCGATTACGGGGCGCTGGAGAAACTGGTTGCCATGCAGGTCGAGGGCGGCGTCGACGGCATAGTGCCGATGGGCACTACCGGCGAGTCGCCGACCGTGTCGTTTGACGAGCACAAGGAGTTCATCCGGCGCGTGGTCGGCCTGGTGAAAGGGCGCGTGAAGGTCATCGCCGGCACCGGGGCCAATTCGACCAGGGAGGCGATCTGGCTCTCCCGCGAGGCGGAGGAGGCCGGCGTCGACGGCGTGCTCCAGGTCAACCCGTACTATAACAAGCCGACGCAGCGCGGACTCATCGCTCATTTCGAGAGCGTGGCGAAATCCATCACGGTGCCCGTCGTCCTCTACAACATTCCGGGAAGAACGGGCGTGAATTTCCTGCCGGCCAGCGTGAAGGAGCTCCTGGACCGCGCCGGCAACGTCGTTGCCATGAAGGAAGCCTCCGGCGACATCCAGCAAATGATGGAGCTGTACGAGCTCTGCGGCGAGCGGCTGACCCTGCTCTCCGGAGACGATAACATACTGCTCCCGTTCCTGTCCATCGGGGGGAAGGGCGTCGTCAGCGTGGTCTCGAACCTTCTCCCTGCGGACGTGAAGAGCGTGGTGACCTGCTATGACCGCGGCGATATCGGCGG
>JAKJGD010000443.1 GCA_022704585.1 Spirochaetota bacterium
TCGCGACGGTCATCCTGGTGGAATACGGTATCGCCGGAGCGGCAAGCGCGGTGCCGATCGCGGAGAGAATTTTTTCGAAGATGTACGAGCTGGGTTATTTCACTTCAGCCCCTGCCGCGCCGCTCCAGGCCGGACAGGGCCTGAAGGCGCTGCCGGCCGGAACACAGCCCGCGCTGACGCCCGGGTTACAGCCTGCCGCCGCCAGGCAGGCGGCGCAGCAGACCGGCGGGCAGATGCCAGGCGGGCTGCTGTCTCCGGCTGCGCAACAGCCGAAAAAAGCCGCCGGGGCACGCTGAAACGATACGCCGGTATCACCGACTGCGGCGATGATGATAAAAAGGGGACGTCAATGTTATTCAGTAAAGAGGGGTTGAGCAAGATCGATTATACCCTTGTCCTGGCGGTCGTCGCTGCCGTGGCGATAGGGATCCTCATGATCTACAGCGCCGGCTTTGACCCCATTGACAAGGTGAACAACGGGCTGTACCGGAAGCAGATCCTCTGGTTCATCTTCGGCTTCATCCTCATGGTGGGCATGACCATCATTAATTACCAGGCCCTGGGTGACTATTCACTCCAGATATACATTACCCTGATCATCATCCTTATCATTACCACGATCTTCGGGACGCCGGTTCGGAATACCAGGGCATGGCTGAACTTTGGCGTCTTCTCCATCCAGCCGTCCGAGTTCATGAAGCTTGGGCTTGTCGTAATCCTGGCCAAGTACCTCGAGATCCGGGAGCGTGATATCAGCCACCTCAGGGAGCTGGTCGTCCCGACGCTGCTGACCTTTGTCCCGGTGCTGATAATCCTCAAGCAGCCTGACTTCGGTACGGCCGTCATTTTCATCCCCATCCTTCTCACGATGCTGTTTGTCGGCGGCGCAGACGTGTCGCACCTGATCTCGATCGTGCTCATCGCGGCCATCGCGATCGTCCTTCCCATGCTGCTTACCTACCGCGAGTGGGTCGGCGCGGAGGGCTCCAACTTTCTCCTTGATTTCTTCCAGGACACCGGTCTTCTCCTGATCGTTTCCGGCGTGCTGCTGTTTGTAACCGTTGTCACATTTACGCTCCATTTTTTCTCGGTGAAAAAGTTTTTACGCAAGATATACATTCCCGGCGCCATAATCTCGATGGGCCTGATGGCGTCGGTCATGATCCAGAACCTCTTCAAGGTCTACCAGAAGCGGCGGATCCTTGTATTCCTCAACCCTGACCTTGACCCGCAGGGCTCGGGTTACAATATCATACAGTCGAAAATCGCAATCGGGTCCGGGGGATTTTTCGGGAAGGGCTTCCTGAAGGGGTCCCAGTCGCAGCTCGGGTTCCTCCCCGAAAAAACGTCGGACTTCATTTTTTCCGTCGTGGCGGAAGAGTGGGGCTTTGTGGGGGCGGTCCTCCTGCTGGCCCTGTTCGGTTTCATTGTCCTGCGCGGCATCCAGACCGCTTTCGAGGCGAAGGACAAGTTTGGCGCGCTGCTGGCCAGCGGCATTACAACGATCTTTTTTTTCCACATCCTGATCAATATCGGGATGGTTGTGGGAATCATGCCGGTCACCGGCCTTCCGCTCACGTTCATATCCTACGGCGGCTCAAACCTGATGATGTCGATGATCAGCATCGGAATTTTACTCAACATCAGGGCCCGAAAATTCGTGTACTGACAAATGGCCCGGCGTGACAGCACGAAGAGCCGTAATGGCGGCCGCGATCGCGGTCCCGCTCCTGTTCAGCTGCTCCCATGCGGCCGATGAGGCGGAGCTATTCGGCCGTACGAAGCCGGAAGACTATCTCACCGGAAGGTTCAATCCCGTCACGCACGAGCGGTTCGTTTGCGTGAACGACGCGGGCGTGCCCACCAACGAGTGGCGCCATTATCTGCGCAGGGAGACGGTCACGGCCCTGGCGAAAATGTACGCGGATTTCAGGAAAGCTCACCCGAAGGCGCCCTTCTGGGTACAGAGCTCGACGAGAAGCTTCAATGACCAGAAAGCCATATGGGACGGCAAGTGGAACGGGCAGCGTTATGCCCGGGAGAAGGACCCGATGCACAAGGCCCTGGCGATTCTCAGGTATTCCTCCATGCCGGGCACGTCGCGGCACCACTGGGGGACGGATTTCGACCTGAATATCCTCACCAATGAATACTACGAGAGCGGCGGGGGGAAGGTGTTGTACCGCTGGATGACCGAGAATGCGGGGCGGTACGGCTTCTGCCAGCCCTACACCGCGGGAAGGAAAGGCGGATACAACGAGGAAAAATGGCACTGGTCATACCGGCCGCTTGCAGCCGCATTACTCGGTCAATGGAATAATTACTTCGGCAGGAGCGTTGCCGCGTTCTCGCGGACCGGGCTTTTTTCGGGATCTGAAATCGCAGGGAAACTCGCTCCCGTTTTCGTGAACACGATCAGCGAATCGTGCCGGTAATCCCGAACCACCTCAATTGATGATAATCATGAATCCGAACTGCAGGCCCGCACCCGTGGTATCGTAATCGAACGGACCGTTCCTTTTATTGAAATAGGACTGGCAGGTCAGCCCTATGTTGAAGCGCGTGTCATCAGAGGTGCGCACCAGAAAACCGAAGCCGTAGTTCAGCGTCATTGAATGAAGGTACGATATGCGGCTTATCCTGCTGACCAGGGAATAGCCGCTGAGCGAGAATTTCCGGTAACTGTATCCGGCGCCTCCCGTCACATAGGGAGTGTAGAGGTGCGCCGGCAGGTCGAGGATCGAATACGTAAACATGGCGGGAAGCGTGAACTCGTACACCTGGCCGCTTGTCTTAGTCCTCAGTATCCGGTCCACGGGGCCGGTCTTCGTCTTGATCGATTTTCCGCTCATGTAGGTATACGCCGGTGAAAATGTCAGGCTGTAGTTGCCGTACTGCATGCCCATCGGCACAGACGC
>JAKJGD010000444.1 GCA_022704585.1 Spirochaetota bacterium
TCAGGGCCTTCTCGTGGCTTGCGATCGCGAAGTCCTGGCATTCCTCCTTGGTGACCTTCCACTGGTTCGCGATGGCCTGTGCCGCATACATCTGGCTGGGTATCCCGTACTTGTCCATGTATGACTTGGTGATGGGGTGGCCGGCGTTCTGGCCGTTGGACATCGTGCAGTTGAGGTCGGACGCGAGGCCGTATTTCGACATGAGCTCGCACCCGCTCGCAATTACCGTGTCCATCATGCCTGATTCGATCATGCCGGTGCCGATCTGGATGGCGGAGAGACCGCTTCCGCACTGGCGGTTCACGCTGATGCCGCTGATCGAGGAGGGGAGACTGGACTCGAGAACGGCCATGCGGGCGAGATTGAATCCCTGCTCGCCGATCTGATATACGCAGCCGGTTACCACGTCGTCGACCAGCGAGACATCCAGCTTGATGCGGGAAACCGCTTCGTCGATTACCTGGGCAAGAAGGACCGGCGCCGCATATGCGCGCAGGTATCCTCTCTGCTTGCCGATCGGCGTTCTAACGGTGCTGACCACGAATACATCTCTCATGACTACCTCCTTGACGGGACCGGGAAGCCGGATCGCTTCCGCATGTATTGTAAGCAATAATGAACTTCATTATTATGACTTATTGTATTACAATAAGTCAATAAAAAAATTGGAGAGCCGGAATATTTAAATGCCCCGGGGCAGCAGAACTGGCTGAGGCAGGGCGGGATCGGTCATTCGGTAATATGTCTCATTTTTACTTGACGTATCAGGATTACCTGTTATAATCCGCCGTATAAATTGACTTTTCTGTTATTTGTTGTATATTAACCGGGATATCAATTATTCCCCGCCATGCGGGGCGGGGACAACTTCGGGGGGAGTTTTTCATGGGCAGCTCAGAGCCTGACGAGTGTGACCAATATTACCACCGTACCGTACCACTCAATTACCGGCCGGACCGTCTCGCCCTGCGCCGGATAGCACTGTTCCAGAATATTTCAAGCGGGTCCGCGGGGCAGTCGTTCCGCCCGGCGCTCCATGCACATGCATAATGGAGGAGCCATGTCATCGTTTTGTCTCGAGTGTTCGAAAAGCGGCCTGGATTGTTGCAGGGAAGCGCACTCGAAATTCCTGACGCTGAAAGACGCGCAGCGCATCGCCGAGTACCTGGGAGAAGACATCAGCACCTTTGCCCGGTATACACCGCTGAAAGACGAGGACAGGGAGGAGTACATCTATATCCACAAACACCGGAGCTATTACTACGATGTCACAACCAGGGACGACAGGCTCCTCCAGCTCAAGGATAAGAGCGACGGCTCCTGCATGTACCAGGAGGCAGATGGCCGCTGCGCGATCTACGCGGCGCGGCCCATGATATGCCGAACCTATCCTTTCTGGCTCTCGGAGAACGGCGATGTCATCTTCGACTGGTGCAGCTCGGACTGCCCGATCATCTGCGCCGTGACCGGCAACGATGAGCCCGAAAACATGGAAAAGCTTGATGACCCGACCGGCAGTTGCCAGAGGAAGGCTCTTGAGCACATAGGCCAGACGCCGGAGTCGATACGTCCTTTGCTTGACCAGATGATGAGCGAGATCGAGGATTACAAGGCCCGCATAGAAGACTTTGTCGAGAAGCACCATGTCAGCCGCGTTGAAGACAGGGCGCCGGCGGTCCGTTGACCGCCGGCGGGCGATACCGGATCCGGTTGATTCTTGGTCCAGTATTTTGATGAACAATCCAATATGGTGTGCGTATTTTTATTTCCGTGACTGCAGCGTATTCGCGAACCCTTCAATTTAAAGACTGATGCCACGAAAATTTACTTGACCCTGGTTACAGGGCCGGACACTTTCAACTGTAAGCGGGTCGCCACGCCATGCCCGGCGGACCGCGCCGTCAGATATCTGGATCACTGGAGGCTTCATGAAATCATTCGAAGGCAAAATCGTACTTCTTACCGGCGCCGCATCCGGCATCGGGCGCCTGATGGCCCTGATGATGGCTGAGGAGAAGCCGGTCCTCGCCCTTGCGGACATCAATAAAAAAATGCTCTCTGAAACGGCTGCGGCCTGCGCTGCAAAAGGCGCGGTCGTCAGGACATACCCCTCCGATATTTCGAAGAAAAAGGAGATAGAGGGGCTTGCTAAGAAAGTCGTGAATGACCTCGGTCGGGTCGACATACTGATCAATAACGCCGGGATCGTGAAGGGAAAATTCGTCCACGAGTACGATTACGACGACATCGTGAGGACTATGGAGGTGAACTTCATCGGCAGCGCCTACCTGACCAGGCTCCTCCTGCCCCACATGATGAAGCGCAACGAAGGCCACATCGTCAACGTGGCCTCGGCCATGGGACTTACCGGCGTGCCGCGCATGGGAGAGTACGTGGCGTCGAAGCACGCAATCGTGGGATTCACGGACACGCTCCGGATGGAGCTGAAAAAATACGGATACAGCGGCGTCAAAACGCTTTGCGTGTGCCCCTCCGGGATCGACACCGGCATGTTCCCCGGGTACAGGGCGCCAATCATGTCGCCGCTGCTCAAGCCGGAAACGGTCGCACGGAGGACGCTGAAGTCCATTAAAAAAGGCAGGACCTATCTGAAGCTGCCCTTTATCGTTAAGCTGATTCCCAGCATGAAGCTCTTCCCGGCCCCGGCGCAGGACGTAATGGCGCGGCTCACCGGCCTCCTGGGGAGCATGGACCATTTCGAGGGGAATAACAAGAAGTAACCCGCTGAATAACGGCTTCAGTGGCGCCGGCCGCTTTTATTGGCCGAAAGGGCAAGCAAAAGAGCCAGTCCGGCCGCGATGAAAAGGGCCGCTCCGGCGAACAGGCCCCGGGGCCCGAATGCTTCGATGGCGGCGCCGCCGGCGGCCGGTCCGAAGAGGAGGGCGCCGTTCTGGC
>JAKJGD010000445.1 GCA_022704585.1 Spirochaetota bacterium
GAGTTTCTCGAGCGCCTTGCGGGTCTTGGTAGAATTGGGAGAGCTCACCGCCGGGTCGGTCGCGTAGGCGAAGAGACCCTTTATCTTGCCCTGATACATGCGGTCAAAGAGGTGCAGCTGCGAATAGTGCTTGCCGTCGTCGAGCTTGGGCAGCCAAGGATAGCCGAAACTGTTTTCGGGCGTGGCAGCGTCTCCATACAGGGACTTGAGCCAACTCACAAAGAAGTTGGGGTAGTTGATATAGTAGTTGGCCGACTGCGGGTCATTCGACTTCGGGGTGCATTTCTCCAGATACTTTTCCAGCGTGTCCAGCGAGGCCGTAGGCATCTTGAGATACCCGGGCAGGTTGCCGTACAGGATGCAATGGTCGGTCGAGCCCTGCACGTTCGGTTCGCCCCTGAGCGCGTTGATGCCGCCGCCCGCTACCCCCATGTTGCCGAGGAGCAGCTGGACGATGCCGCTGGTGCGGATGTTCTGCACGCCTACCGTGTGCTGGGTCCATCCGAGGGCGTAGAGGATCGTCCCGGCCTTGTCCGGTTTCCCGGTCGCGGCATAGGCTTCATACGCCTTCACCAGCGCGTCGGGTGACACGCCGGTTATCTCGGACACCTTCTGGACGCTGTACCGGGCGTAATGCTGGCGCAGTACCTGCATGACGCACCGCGGGTTCTGAAGAGTCGGGTCCTTCTTTACATTGCCCTTGTCATCAAGCTCGAACTGCCAGTCCTTTTTATTGTAGATCTTGTTCTTGGGATCGAAACCCGCGAACAGGCCGTTGTTGAACGAGTACCCCGGTCCCACAATAAAAGACGCATTCGTGTAATCGTTTACATACTCTTTAAAATACAGGTTGTTCTGGAGGATGTAGTTGATCATCCCGCCCATGAAGGCGATATCCGTTCCCGACCTGAGCGGTATGTGGACGTCGGACCGCGCCGATGTCCTTGAAAATTTGGGGTCGACATGTATGATCTTGGCGCCCCGTTCCTCTTTGGCCTTGATGACCCATTTGAAGCAGATAGGATGGTGTTCCGCGGCATTGCTGCCGATGATGAGACAACAGTCAGTATTCTTGATATCGATCCAGTGATTCGTCATTGCGCCCCGTCCAAATGATTCCGCCAAACTGGCGACAGAGGGGCTGTGTCAAATTCGTGCCTGGTGATCGATATTGAGAATTCCCAGGGCGCGCTGCGCCTGGACGACTATGGAGGCTTCCTCGTTGCTCATCTGCGAGGAGCCGGCATGGAACATCGCGTCAAGGCGGTTCACCTTCTGGCCGGCCGCGTTGGTGGTTACAAAATGCTTATCGCGCGTGTCCTTGATCCGGCGAGCGACATTCTCGACCATCCAGCCGTAGCTTTTTTCTTCCCATTTGTCGCTGTAGGGTGCGCGGTACAGGGGTTTCAAGAGCCTGTGGTCGCTGTTGATCATGGAGAGCATGGTTGACCCTTTCGCGCAAAGTGCTCCTTCGCTTACGGGATAGCCCGGATCGCCCTCGGTGCTCACGACCTCGCCGCCCTTAACGTGGGCGATGAAATGGCAGCTTACGGAGCAAAACGGACATATCGAGATGACTTCCTTCGCTCCTTTAATTTTCAGCTTTTTAGCGTATGATTCAGATATAAGATAATTTACGCCGAGACCACCCAGGGCTATCGCCCCGGCCCGCCATTTTCAGCATATCACGGCGCGTGTACTTCATTGCAAAACCTCCTGGAACTCTTTTCACTTTTATTGATTATAGAACAATCAAGTATAGTACTAGAAAATTCGTAGTAACCCCTATTGTCAATAGTAATTTTTTCATAGTCAAATCTTTAGTTATGTTAATTTTAACAAGTCATTTATATTTAAATGTTCTGTTAAAAATAGCATATATATACTACTATTGGGATTCTGTAATTATTAAAAAAGATATATTATAACAAAAAATAACTAAAAATAATATATTATGATATTTCTTATTGACACTCTATGTTAATAAAAACATATACTCTGAAGAATCATGAGCGGGGATATATGAGTTTTAAATGAAGAGAATTGTCATTATCATCCTATTTTCAGTTGTCGTGTTCGCTTCGCAGACCGGTTGCTCCAAAAGTCCCGACAGATCCGAGCAGGTAATAATTTTTCACGCAGGCAGTTTATCGATTCCTTTTATGGAAATGAAAAAGGAGTTTGAGGCAAATAACAGGGGAATAATGATATTCCTCGAAGCGAGCGGAAGCATCCAGGCGGCGCGAAAGATTACGGACCTGAAAAAGCCGTGCGACATCATTGCATCCGCGGATGACAGGGTAATTGATACGTATCTTGTCCCCTCATATGCGGACTGGAACATCAGGTTCGCAACCAACCAGCTCGTGCTGTGCTATACCGGAAGCAGCCGGTACGCCGGCGAGATTACTGAAAAAAACTGGTTCCGGATATTGAAGCGAAAGGAAGTGGCCTGGGGCCACTCGGATCCGAACCTCGATCCCTGCGGCTACCGGGCCCTCATGGTCATGCAGCTCGCGGAACGATATTACCGGGAACCCGGGCTCTATGCCGGGCTGCTGGCGAACAGGCCTGTTGAAAATATACGCCCCAAGTCGACGGACCTGCTGTCGCTTTTGCAGACCGGGCACCTCGACTATGCCTGGGAGTACCGCTCCGTCGCAGTCCAGCACGGATTGAATTACGTCCGGCTCCCGGATGAGATCAATCTCGGAAACCGGGGTTTCGACCCCGTGTACGCGCGGGCGGCGGTGAGGGTGGCGGGCGAGAAAAAAGGCTCCTGGATCGACATGAGGGGCAGGTCGTGCACCTGCGGCATCGCCCTGTTAAAGAACAGCCCGAACCGAAGTGCCGCGGTCAGGTTCCTCGAGTACATGCTCGATCCGGAGAAAGGCCTGGCGGTACTGAGAAAG
>JAKJGD010000446.1 GCA_022704585.1 Spirochaetota bacterium
TCATGGGGCTGGTGAAGGGCGCCGCGGGCGAGGTGCTCTACCGGGGCGAGCGCGTGGAGCCGGGCCGCGGCGCGGCCGCGCTGCGCCGGCGGATGTCGCTCGTGTTCCAGGAGCCGCTCCTGTTCAGCGCGAGCGTATACTCGAACATAGCATCCGGCCTGAGACTGCGCGGCATGGCGCGCGGGCAGGTGCGGGAGGGCGTGGAGCGGGCCATGGACCTCCTGGGGATCGCGCACCTTGCAAGGCGCCGGGCGCAGGCCCTGTCCGGCGGCGAGGCGCAGCGGGTGAACCTGGCCCGCGCCCTTGCGGTGGAGCCGGAGGTGCTCCTGATGGACGAGCCCTTCTCCTCGCTTGACGCGCCGTCGCGCGAAACGCTTATCGCCGATCTGGAAAGGATCATCCGGCGCCGCGGCATAACCGCCCTGTTCGCCACCCATGACCGGGGCGAGGCGATCCGCCTGGCGGCCCGGATCGTGGTGATGAACCGCGGCGTCGTGGCCCAGGACGGGGACCCGAACACGATCACGCAGTATCCGGCAGATGAATTCGTCGCGTCCTTCATGGGCACCGAGACCATACTCGCGGGCACGGTCACGGCATCGTCGGGAGGCGTGATGACGATCTCGGTTGACGGCGGCGCGGTGGAGGCTGCCGGGACGGCCGATGCGGGGACGGCCGTGACCTTCTGCGTGCACCCGGAGAATATCGTGCTCTCGGACGGCGTGCCGGGAACGAGCGCGCGGAACCTGTTCCGGGGCAGGGTGGAGCGGGTCGTTCCCATGGGCCTGTTCCGCAAGGTATATGTCCGGTGCGGGTTCATGCTCGTGGCCTATGTCACCGGCCAGTCGATCGAAAGCATGGGAATACGGGAGGGGAAAGAGATAACCGCTTCCTTCAAGGCGACCGCCGTGCATGTAATTAAGGCTGTAGATAAAAAATAATTGCAAAACGCGTCCGAATGATCGTTCTTGAAAAATCGTGTATTAATGGAGATATGTAACTGGATATGGGCAGGCACGACATGGACTCCGGCACAGTTGACAGCATACTGAAATACCAGAAAAACGAGATAACCGAGCATGTCCTGTACGGCAGGCTCGCCGCGCGCGCGAGGGGCAAGAACGCCGCCGTCCTGAAAAAGATATCCGAAGACGAGCTCCGGCATTACCATTACTTTAAAAAAGTTACCGGCCGGGAGATCGGGCCGGACCGTTTCAGGATATGGTTATTCAGCGTTATCTCCCGTGTCTTCGGGTTCACCTTCACGATCAAGATGATGGAGAACGGAGAGGTGCAGGCCGAGCATAACTACGAGGAAGTCGAGGTCCGGGTACCCGGGATCCGGTCGATCATCCGCGACGAAGTGAAGCACGAGGAGGCGCTTATCGGGCAGATCGAGGAGGACGTGTTGAAGCACATGGGCTCAATGGTTCTCGCCATAAACAACTCGATCCAGGAAATAACGGGCATCGTGGTGGGGCTGACCTTCGCGCTGGGAAACGCGCTCCTGATAGGGAAGACCGCGCTTATCAGCGGCCTTGCCGCGACACTTGCCATGGTCGCCTCGGAGTATCTGTCGCAAAAGGCCGAATCCGACGACAGGGCCGCTCCCCGCAAAGCCGCGCTCTATACCGGCGTTGTCTATATCACGGTCGTGGCGTTTCTTGTCAGCCCGTTCTTTATCCTCGAAAACCACTATGCCGCCCTCGCTGCGGCAATAACGGCCGTGGTGGTGATTATATCCGTATTTACGTTTTTCATGTCCGTGGTCAAAGGCTTGAATTACCTGAAAGCCCTGGCCGAAGTCGCCGTGATAACATGCGTTGTCGTTTCCCTGTCGTTTTGCGTGGGCGTCATCCTGAAGCAGATCTTTGGCTGACGATAGGCGCTGGCCCATGTGGATTCAGGACCGTCTTTAACACCCGTATAAAAATGACACGATGTTCAATTCCAGATCGATCTGGAATTGACTAGCTTATACGGGCCTGTTTTATATAAATTAATTGCAAACAGTCCGGACGGTATGTAAAATGGCTCCGGATTGATCAGATTCCAATAAACATAATCACACAATTGTGGAGGGTGACGCATGAAATTACGCATGGTATCTTTTTTTATGATTCTTCCACTGGCCCTCATGGTAACGGCCTATTCGCTGGTAAGCTGTACCGATGTAAAGGGCGATGCCGACCCATCGCTGCTGGCCCTTGCCGGCACTGACATTGATCCCGGAGCTTCCGATAACGCCTATTATTACGACCAGTTTTATCCCCCCTACTGGCTCAACTGGACCACTGACGGCTCCGCGGCCATACAGTGCGACAGCTCGTACCTGACGGGCGGGTTCAAGTGCAAGGGACGCTATTGCGACGATGTAAACCTTTTGTGCCGTGGCTCCGGTTTTAACCAGACCTCGAGTTGGTGGACCGATTATTTTTCCGAAGAGGGGACCAACTGGCGGGTGTGCGACAGCAACGCCTTTGTCACCGGCATCAGGTGCACGGGCAAATACTGCGACAACGTTTCGCTTCGCTGCTCCCAGCTGGACAACGGCGGCGTACGGCAGAACTGCTACTGGACATCGGACCTGTCCGAGGAGGACGGCGGCACCTTCGTCGCGCCCGAGTCGATGTTCGTGGCCGGCGCCCGCTGTTCGGGCAGGTATTGCGACAACATGCAGTTCTACCTCTGCCGGGCTGACAGCGGCGCCCTCCCGGACGATTTCACCGCGCTTGCACAGCAGTTCGCGCCGCGTCTCCGTTTTGACCAGCAATTCGGCACCGGTTCGGGCGAGCAGAGCAAGTGCTTTCCGGGCGATCCGGGAACATACTATGAGCAGCGGGCCCTGGGCGTCGAGCCGGTCGAGCTGTGCAACAAGAGCTATGCCAGCATCGCG
>JAKJGD010000447.1 GCA_022704585.1 Spirochaetota bacterium
TGCACCGATTCCAGGGTATCGTACAGGTACGTCTTGTCTATGCGGGCGAGAATCTTGACGAGCAGGGAGGTCAGATCATTATCTATCTCCCCGGTGACATACTGGAAGCTCAGGTACACTTCCTCACCCCGATCGAATTGCCGTGCAAGAATTGATGAATCAAACATCAGGAACACTCGTGAATTTTGGTCCGTGCGTTACGCTGCATCTACTCTATGTGAAACGCGTTTTAATGTAAAGTTAAATATCTGACAGCGTATTTTTTGCCGCCGTGCGAGACTTCCTCCAGCCCCCCTACTGCAGCGCTCTCATACAGCGCGCATATCCGCTCCGCGGAAGCTTCCGGCCGCCGGCCGTACCGGCCTGTTGATCCGTTTCCAGGGAGATCATCGATAACGAGATCCACCCCGTCCCTGCCCAGAACATCGAAAAACCGGCGGGTATAGCCCCTAATGTTAAAGGAGCCCCCCATGTAGCAGCGCCTGACCGGCAGTCGCTGCGCCAGCGCCGTATAACCGGCTACGGTGCCGTAATCGGGCCGTGGAAGCACCAGGGTCACCTCCCTGCACCCCGCTGTCATGATCTCGGATATGACCCGCTGACGGAACTCCTTTCCCGGCGGAAGGCCCACAAGGGAAACCCCGTTTCCCTCCTTCACAATGATGAGGGTCCCCTGCCCGTGCTTCACGACTGTAACCCTGTCCTGCTCGGACGCGCCCGCGTCGAGATAGAGCCAGGCGACAATCAAGGCCGAGAGGATCGAGAGTGACATCGTTTTTTTCCCTCTAAAGCGCGGCAGGACCGGGAGCAGGAGGAGGCAGAATGCGGCCACCAGGGCCGGTCCGGCCGCGGCAGCGGAAAAGTGGCCGTTCAGCGAGGACAGGCGGGCCACCATCCACTTCCCGGCCAGGTAGATAAAATCGCCCGCGCGGCCCGCCCATACCGCGGCGTCAGTGACAGGAGTGAGGGCCTGTGCGGCCAGCGAAACCAGCAGGAGAAGGGACATCAGGGGCACGACGATGATATTCGAGACAAGGCCGGTCAGGTTGACTTCGCCCACCTGTTTCAATAATACGGGGAGTACCAGTACCTGCGCGGAGAGGGTGACGGCCAGCGGACCGGCAAGGGGCCGGGGGAGCCAGGACATCGTCTTCAGGTACGGGCCATGGAAAAGCAGTATGCCCAGGGTTGCGCCGAAGCTAAGCTGGAACCCCAGCGTGTATATATCGCCCGGGTACAGCGCAAGCAGGACGGCCGCTGACAGGAACAGCGCGTTGAACACGTTTCCCTTCCGGTCCATGACCCTCTGGGCCGCAAACAGGAAGAACATCAGGCACGCGCGAAGGAGCGATACCGGCATGTCGGTCAGGTAGAGGTAGAGGGCAACCGTCGCCGCCGCGGCGAGTACCGTCACCTTGCGGTTGACCCGCAGCAGGCCGAGCAGGAAGAGCGGGATGGCAGCGACGACAGCGACATGCAGACCGCTCGCCGACAGTATGTGCAGCACACCGGCGCGCTTGAAATCATTCATGGTGATCTTGTCGATGTATTCCTGGTTGCCGAAGTAAAAGGCCTTGATGATCGCGGCCGTCTCCCTGTTGAAGAGCGCGTCGCAGTTTTCCGCCAGCCGCGCGCGGACCCGGTCCCGAACGGAGCCTCCCCCCGGCGACACGGCGACCGAGCGGCCGTCAGGATACACGACATACCGGACCCCGTCAAGGAGGAGCGCGCGGCGATATGCATCCGGTCCGCACCGGGGATCGGTCGCCGGTATCGGCTCGCCCCTGAACTCGAACCGGTCGCCAGGGAGGATCGCGCCGTTCCCGCCGACGCGCGCCATAAGCCGGAGCCGGTCCCCGGCTGCAGGGCCGCCGGCCGCGCCCGGCACGCTGAGAAGGGCAATCACCTCCCGGTAATACCGCCTCTCGGTCACCCGCTCTACCAGGGCCGTGTGCCGCCCGTTTTTCAGGGTGGCCGGCTCATCCCGCAGAAGGGAGCAAACGCGCGCGCCGGTCGCGGCGGCGAGACATGCGGACAGGAGCAGAAGGCCCATGACGCGCGAACCGCCGCGGTGCAGGAATGGAGACACGGGTTTAGCCGCGATCCGCAGTGAGCTCAGGTACACGGGAGGAAACGAGGCGGCCGCCAGGGCCAGCAGGACAATGCCGGGCGTGTCCGGGCGCCCCTCCAGGCAGAAGGATGACGCGAGCGTGATCGAGGCCCCTACCGAGAGCGCAATGAAGAGCGATGGAGGAAACGCCCGTGATCCCGCAAGGACTTCGGCTAATGCCGTAAACAAACGATTTAGCGATTTCAAGAGTTGTCCGTTGTTACCGGGCCGCGGATGGCCGTCGGATGAATGACGCACGCGTGGTGCGGTTTATGCTGGCGCCGTGATGGAGCATGCGCGGTTCCTAACTACGGTCGACGTTAACAATCATGCCGATGCTTCCCCGAAGGAAATCTTCTTCGAGTCGGTGAACAGGCCAAGCCGGTCCGTGCAGCGGATATCGTTTGCACCGCCGCCCGCCACGGGCAAGAGGTACGCATAGACCAGGTCCCGCTCCTCTGACATGGCCCCTGCAGGGACGCAGACACCGGCGGCAGCGATCAGTATTGTGGCAACCTTCGATTTCATGTTATTGTATATTCAGCGGATTTTTGACTATCTGCACGCCCTTGGGCACCGTGAATTCGAACAGCGACATCCTCACATCCGGCGCAGTGCTGACATCGGTAAGCGAGAAGCTCATGATCCTGCCGTCGTCACGCTTGAAGATTGCCCCCTTCAGGAGAAACGTTGGATCCACGCTCAGGATGATCTCGGAAAACTGCTTTTCATCGCTTTTCAGCTTGATGATATAGCCGTGCTCGCCGCCCGAAGCTATCCG
>JAKJGD010000448.1 GCA_022704585.1 Spirochaetota bacterium
CACGCCGATCTCGTCCAGCGCCAGGTGGTCCCGCACCCACTTGAGGCATGCGCCCGAGGTTTCCTGCTCCGCGGTATAGCAGTAAAACCCGGGCATCGCCCCGAGGATCGACGCGATGAAGTTGCCTATGTCCACCATCCGCTTGTCGACGTTCGAAAGCACCCACCCGGAGGTGCCCACGTACACATGGGTATCGTACAGGTCGACACAGCCCGAACCGACGGCCGTCAGCGATGTATCTCCGCCGCCGCCAAAAACCGGTATATCGGCTCCGAGCCCCATCTCCGCGGCCGGGCCGGGAAGGAGGCGCCCCACCACGTCGGTTGAATCCACCACCGGGGGCAAATGGTCCATGTCGACATCAAACTTTTTGCAGAGTCCCGGGTGCCATCCGAGCTTCCCCGGCCTGGTGTCATACAGGAAGGTGAGATGCGCGGAGTCACGGGTCATGCCATAGGAACCCGTGCACCGGTGGATCAGGTAATCCTTCACGTCGAGCCACTTATGCGCGCGCATGAAGAGCTCGGGCTCGTTGTCCCTGACCCAGTGATATTTCCACAGGGGGTCCTTGGGTGTCGCGGCAAGCCCGCCGGTTATCCGGAGCCAGTTCAGTGCCGTCAGGGCGTTCCACTTGCCGTCGATTTTTATCAGGCCATTATAGAGATACCGTTCAATTTGTTTGATCGAGCGTCCGTCCATGTAATTCATCGGGTTCCGGAGCGCCCTGCCCGCCTCGTCCACCAGCACCGACCCCTGCATCTGGGCGCAGAAGGTCATGGCCTTCACCTGTGAGGCGCCAATGCCGGACCGGGCCATCACGGTTTTTGTAGCGCGGCATACCGCCGACCACCACTCGTCCGCCTTCTGCTCGGCCCCGCCGTCCGGCGTGGTGTAGAGTGGGTACTCGACCAGGCAGGAATCCACGAGCTCGACCTTTTCCCCGATCCGGAACAGGCAGGACTTGTTACCCGTCGTGCCCACATCATGCGTAACTACGTGCGTTGCCGCCATGGAATATATCCTTATATTATTAATGTAACCAGCGCCCTTAAGCGCCTGTTTCATTGCATCAATCAGAGAATATCAGGTTAATCAGTTTTTATCCTATCAAAAACAGATTGATCAGAAAATGATAGTGTCAAGGGTAAAGGCCGCTGTCGTTCTTTGGGTGCACCTTGTCACAAACAGTAATTAATCATTATCAAAAAAATTTCAAGATATTTCCCTGCCCGGCGGAGCGGGACATTTCCCGCAGATACTCTTCCGGCGAAGGGACAACTCCTTCCACAAGCTCCATACGAAGGGCACCGTCATGGGCTGGAACAGGCAGATTGAAATCTCGGAGGAAACCGTCGACCTGGAAAGCGGTGACCGCCTGGTCCTCTATACCGACGGCGTGACCGAATGCATGAACAGGAGCGGCGAGATGTTCACCGAGGAGAGGCTGAAGTCCCTGATCGCGAAAAACGTGGCCCTGACCGCCCAGGGCCTTTCAATCCAGATCATCCGGAACCTGGTCGAGTTCACAACCCCGGGTCCGTTCCAGGACGACCTGACGCTTGTTACCATCGATATCAACTGACGCGGCGTAGTGAAGATATACGCCCCGCTTACCTGTTTTTCCCTCCCCGCTCCCTGAACTGGGTCGGCGTGACGTTCATGGTCTTCATGAACGCCCGGTTAAAGGTGGGCAGGCTCTCGAATCCGACGGCAAAGGCGATATCTATAATGTTCGTGTCGGTTTCCCCGAGCCGCCGCGACGCCTCGATGACGCGCAGCTCGTTGATGAATTCGCTGATCTTCTTGTTCGTGTACAGCTTGAAGAACCTGCCGAACGAGTCCGGGTGCATGTTGAGGGACGCGGCAAGCCCCTCGCGCGATATGTCCGACTGGTAGTTCTCCCGGATAAAGGCGATCGCCTTTTTCATCTTTTCCTCGATATTCTGCGTCACCGACTGCCGGCGCTCGGGCACGTTACGGTCTATCATGCGCTGGTACAGATACGCGTTCTCGATCGCGGACGCCGCCTGTGCCATGTAGACCTCGGCCATCCTGATGTCCCGCTCCGTGAACTCGTCGCGCATGACCGGGCGCTGGACGCAGCACACGCCGATCGCCTTGCCGCGTAAATTTACCGGTACCATGAGCGTGTGCCGCGCCCCGTCCGCCCCGGCGGAACCGTGCGCCGGGTTGCCGTCCGGATCGTGCCGGTTCATGATCAGGTGATGGTTCTCCCACAGGACGCGCTCCGCAGCCTCGCGGACCCACGCCTCGGCCATCTCGTTGCCCATGGTCGCGGCGCGGTCGAGCCGGCCGGCCTCGTCGATCATGAACAGGACGGCGCGCTCGGCGCCGACCAGCTCCGCCCCCTTTTCGAGCGAGCGGCCCAGCAGCTTGTCGATGTTCATGATGATGCTGATATCCTGGCTCAGGCTGTTGACCGCCGGCGACAGGTCGTCCTTCCGCGAGCCGTCCTCCGCCGGGCGGCCGGACGGCTCGCCCGCCATCTCGGCGTAGAGCCGATGGGTTATCTCGCTCAGCAGGAGCTCCATGGTCCGGTCGTTTACCTTTTCCTCGAGCTGGTGGGTTAGCTCCTCCACCTCGTGATGGAGGGCCAGAAAGCGGTTCTGCAGCGCATTCGCCATGGTAATAATGATGGACATGTACGCGTATTCCAGGAGATAGATGAAAGGATACACGCCGGCCCCCACCATCACGTCGTTCACCGACGCCGCCAGGAACAGGACCATCGCTATCAGGACGGGCCGCACGGCCGGCTTTTCCTCGCTCCGGTAATTCTGTATCAGTATGATGAACAGGAAAAAGGCGATCACCATCATCGATACGTACTGGAGGGTATAGATAACGCCGGGGTCCACCTCGTTGT
>JAKJGD010000449.1 GCA_022704585.1 Spirochaetota bacterium
GGAGCGTATCGCGGGGGCAATCATCAAGGCCTACGAAACGCGCCGTCCCGCGAAAATTGCCGCGGGATCGACCACTATCGAAGGCGTCAACCGCAACCGGAGCCTTCCAGCCTACCTTATGAACAAGACGCTGAACGGCAAAAGGCCGGGGGAGACCGAGGCGGTCAATTCAGAGCTGCGCATGATCCGTGTCGACTGTAAGACCGAGCGGGGAGACTATGTGCCGCTTGGAGCACTCTCTTTTTTTTCACTGCATCCTAACCTGGACAACAGGGAAGGGGACCTGCTCTACAACGGCGACGTGACGGCATACGCGGAACGGGAGGTCGAGTGGGGGATAAAGAGCCGGTACCCCGGCGCGGCGGACCCCATCCACGCGATCGCGAACTATACCCACGGCGACATGACTCCCAATTACGGCAAGGATGAAAAGCTCGGGTATGCCGCGATGCGCCGGATCGGCGTCATCGTAGGAAAAAAATCGCTCGAGCTCTTTGACTCCCTGAAGAAAGACCTGTCGGAGAATGCGGTTATCCGTTACCGGTTCAGCGAAGTCGATGTATACGAGGAGAAGTGCACCGGTAACGATTGCCTCTGCGACAAGCCGGCAGTGGGCCAGGCACTTGTCGCGGGAGCGAATGACCGCCCGACGCCGCTGCTTCATGGCGTTGCCGGCTTCGCGCCGGGTTGGCCCAGGCGCTTCAATACCGATACCTGCCAGGGGAAGAAGCGGATCGTGGCCGAGGCCATACATTACAAGATTCTGCCGCTTGAAGAGTTCCCGCATGTCCTTTTCCTGCAGGCGATCCAGATCCAGGACACGGTCATTCTCCCGGTCCCCTTCGAGGTAACCGTCGAAGCGGGCCGGCGCATAATGGCGCGCTGCGGCGAGTCGGCGAAGGCCGCGGGCCTTCCCGACGCACGGTATATCGTGGTCGATACGGCAAACTCCTACTGGGGATACTGCTCCACTCCCGAGGAATACTCGATCCAGTATTACGAGGGCGGCCACACCCTGTACGGGCCCGGTACCAGCGGCTACCTTGGAACCGCCCTTGCGGGCCTGACCGCCGACCTCTCGAAGGGGAGCGGCGGCGTCCTCCGGCCTGACTGGACGTTTACCGTCAAGGAAGCAAAGAACTACTATCCCGCTGACGTGGAGCCGAAGGGCTATCGGAAAGTCGTCGCGGCTCCGGTGCTGACGGCGAAAAAGAAGTCGGAGCCCTACTGGTCGTTCCGCTGGCAGGACCTTTCGCCATCCCGCATCGCGCTTCACGAGCCGCTGGTCTGCATAGAAACGAGCGATGACGGCGCCCTCTGGCGTCCGCTCATCACCGGCGGTATTCCGGTAGACGACAGCGGGTACGACATTGCTATCATCTGCGCGAAGGCCAAAAACGGGGAGGGCATGGGCGTGTATGAGGCCCGCTGGTATAATCCCGCCGGTGATGGAAAACAGTATCGCTTTAAGATACTTCCCAGAAGAGGGCAGGCCACGTTCTTTTCACCTGCTTTTCGCTAGTACCGCAGGCCCCCGGCGCGCCTGCCGGGGGCAGTAATGTTCTTGACACGATGCCGCTGCCCGGGATATGTACGTTGTACGGGTGACGGCCCCTGCGCAGGCGCGACCGCCGCTGTAATTCTCGCGAATGAAAGGATCACCCATGAACACAACACCGACCCCGCGCGACCGTTTCAAAGCCTTCAGCAAAGAATATATTCCCATGATAGACAGTTCTATCCACGGATTTCTCGAGGTGAAGAAAAAAGACGCGCGGCTTCCCGTGATCAGCGACATGTACGGGCTCCTCGAGGAATACTGTTGCCGCGAAGGGAAACGGGTGCGTCCGCTGATCATGCTTATTTCGTGCTTCGGCTACCAGCGGGGCAAGAGGCGCGAGGATGCGGTGAAGATCGCGTCCGTGATAGAGATGATGCATTCATTCCTGCTGATTCAGGACGATATCATCGATCGTTCGGAATTGCGCCGGGGCGGACAATCCCTCCACATGGCCTGTGCCGGCCGCTACGGCGGCAACTCCCATAACCGCAACATAGGGAACGACATAGCGCTGATCCTCGCGGACGTCCTTTTTGCGGCCGCCGTCGAGATCCTTGCCGGTTCAAATGTGCCGCCGCGCGTGAAGGATCGTTTCCTCAGGATCTTCTCGAGCACCTACGAGGTCACCGCATGGGGGCAGATCCTGGACATACTCCATTCCCGTTCGAAAAAAATTGACGATCCCGGTGATGCCTCCATCACCGTTGCCACGATGAAAACCGCGTACTATACGGTGTATTATCCCATGCTCATGGGGTACGTGCTGGCAGGGAGAAATGCAGACCAGGAGAAGGAGCTCATACGCGATTTTTCTCTTCCCCTGGGTCTTGCTTTCCAGATCAGGGACGATATACTGGGCGTGTTCGGCAGCAAGGAAGCCACGGGAAAACCTTCGAATTCCGATATCATGGAAGGGAAGGTGACCATGCTGATCAACAGCACCATCGAGAAGCTCAAGCCGAGGGAGCGGAAGAAATTCATGGCCATCTTCACCAAGAATAAAAAGACCGGTCGCGATGTCGATGCGATTCGTCACATGATCGACGCGAGCGGATCGCGCGAAGCCGTCGTCGAGAGGCACTGGGAGCTGGTCGAGCAGTCGCGCTCTCTCCTGTCCCGCCTGCAGCTGTCGGAAGAATACCGCGAGATAATGACCGGCCTGGTTGAGCTTGTCGCCAAGATCTGACCCTGCCGCGGCCGCTTACCTCGTCATGATGATCCCCCGCTTGTTCCGGTACTGGCCCGCGAATTCCAGGGAGCCGTTTTTCAGCACCTCAAAGAAGACCGGGTAATCGTCCGGCCTCTCCTTTTTCAGCCAGATG
>JAKJGD010000015.1 GCA_022704585.1 Spirochaetota bacterium
CAAAGTCATCATCGATGCTCGGACCGCCGAGCTCATTGCTGATTCGTTCAGTACGCGGGAAATTCCCCGTCTGGTCCTTTCCATGGTAGGACAGCGGGCCCGTATTTTTGAATTGATGAATCCCATCAACTTTCTTCATGCGTCCGAGCTGCTGGTAAAGACGATTCGGGAAGAGGAGGATAAGCGCGAGCAGATACAGCAACAGCTCGATGCGGAGATGAAGAAGCTGAAGCGGGGGGCCCGTCCAGCTTCTTCAGCAGCGATCGCACGGGGACTCGACGACCTGGGTCAGCAGCTCCAGGGACAGCTGGAGGAGATCGAGCGGTATGTCCAGAAACGGTCCACGGACCGGGAGCTCATTAAAAACGTGCGGAAAATGCTGACCAATGTTAACAACCTCTACAAGGTCGAGATTTCAAGACTCATCATTGACTGACCGGTTGCACTTCTAGTCATAGGAGATCTTCATACCCAGCATAATCTCGAAAATCATGCTCCGGGAACCGTGATTGTCGAGATCATGCAGAAGGTCGTTGTAGTGCACCTCGGTGAGATACCCGTAATAACTCCTGCTCATGCTGTCCTGCGCGTTGTATGCGCGCTGCGGCAGGAATCCCCCCGCGTTGAGAAATACCGAGAGGATATTCCGGAAGCGATACTCGAGGCCGAGATCGGCCTCGTCTCCGAACCAGGTTGTTTTTTCACCCCGCCAGTAGAGGACTTTCATTGTCCCGAAATGGAGGAGTTTGAAGTCCACTATGAAAGAATCGAAGAGCGTATAGGTGAAAGCCAGGCCGCACCCGTAGAGCCCGTACCAGCACGATTCGCCGCTCCCTCTCAGGGCGAGCCCGCCGTTGGAATCAACCGCGATAAATGAAAAGTCGTGGGCTCCCTTGATGTCCTGGAATGAGCGGCCCGCGTTCTGGTTGTTCGGATCGCCGGTTGCCCCTTCCGCGACCGCGGAAAGCTTAAGGTCGTTTATACTGAAGCCGGTCTCGAACTCGAACAGGCCTGCCAGAATGTCCGTTTTCCTGAACGCGAAGAGCTCATTCCGCCAGTAAATGTAGCCGGCGTTGAATATGCCCCCGAAGCGGAGATACCAGTTGCCGGTCATTACCCTCCCGTGGAAGCCGACCCAGTGGAGAGACCCTTTCCTGCCGTCGCCCTCCAGGCCCGCGGCGAAATTGGCGGTATCGTACGTAAGCTTGTTCGTGGTGAAACGATCGTCTTCATAGATGTAATAGCATTCACCCCTGAAAATGGAGCCGATCGAGAACCGGCTCCCGGCGAAAATGATGTCGTCCCAGACGAAGTCCGGCACGTCGGACCCCTGGCCAAAGCTGTCGTCGGCATCGTCAAAGGCCTTGATGTAGGCGATATAGAGTGCCGCCTTTTTTCCGGAAATGGTGTGAGTATACTGGATCCCCGTAGCGTCCCGGGCAAGGATGAAGCCGCCGGGGAGGCTGAAGGGCATGAGGCCGAGGGAAATCTCGGCCTCTTTGACGGGCCGGATGATCGCGTACACGTCCCGGGCGATCAGGTTGGCATTGGCATTGTCCATCGAAAGATCAGATTTTCCGAAATTGCCACTTATGTCAAGCACCGTGCGAACCTGGATCTCGGGAATAACAGTGAGGTATATGCGGTTGCGCAGGAACAGGTCCTGGTAGTTTACATGCTTATACGTGTTCCTCGTGTCGAACGATCCGGGCACATAGGTCCTGCTTATCGCGCTCCAGCTCCGTATTCTCAGAAAACCTGACAGGTCGATCCTTTCCATCAGGGCGGAAAGGCTCTCCGCGTATACGGCGGCGGGAAGGAAGGGCAGAATAAGGAATGCCAGGGCGGCAGCGCATTTTCTCTTCATGGCCCGTGTTACCGTTCCACAGAGTATTGGGTCAGCCATCTATCGATGAGTCCGAGACGGATAATCTCCAGTATGAAGATGTCAACCTGCTGCTTGAGCACCGTATCACCGAAGGGAAGACCCATGCAAATTTTTTCGAGCCGGGCCCCGCCGGCCAGGAGGACGTAAGAGTTGCGCAGTTTTGCGCTGGTGCCGTACAGGTGCTCAAGGTAGAGGGAATCATGGACGAACCCGTTTACCGAGCCGTTTTTAAGGAGTTCCATCCCCTCTTCATTGGATGCCACCAGGACCAGTGACATGCCGGGAAACTCGGTCTTGAGGAATCCCTCGTAGGCACTTCCCTTTTTTACTGCAAAACGGAAGTCTGTCAGACGCTTCAGGTCCCAGATGGTGCGCATCGGTGTCTGCTCGAACTCAGAGCCGTAAGTTGCCCGGGGGATCGACCGGCTGTCCGCCAGTATGGCCGGGGTAACCGACAGGTACGGTTCGGAGAACCAGATGCTCTTTGCGCGTGCGAGGCTGCGGGAAAAACCGGCGATCACCAGGTCCACCTCCCGCTGCTCCAGGGCGGCTGCGTACCGCTCTACGGGGAGAGGCACCATTTTGACCTGGACTCCCATGAACTCGCCGAGCGCGCGGGCCATCTCGATCTCGACCCCTTTTTCCCCGGCATTGAAGTTGAGGGGCGGATAGTCCATTGATATCCCGATACGGAGCGTTTTGCTTTGCATAATGTCGCGGTACACGCCGCCCGGCTGGATGTCCGCGGCCTGCGATGCGGCGATGGCGAGGAGGGTAATCAGCAACGCGGCTGTTATTTTCATCGGGTTCATGATCCGCCTCCCTTCCGGATTATTTTGTCAACGAAGCGCTTCGATAGCGCGAGCTTGTGTTCAATAAGAGACACGGAATGCGTCAGGAAGAATTTATCGGTCCGATAGCCAAGGAGCGTCGTGTAATGGTTTGCTGCCGTTTCGTAGTCCTGGAGCTTGAACGCGATCTCCGCGTAATAAAAGTGGTAGGACTTGTCAAACTCTTCGCGTGTATCGATCGCTTTAAGGGTCACCAGCGCCTTGTAGTATTCTCCTTCCTTGAAGTGAATCTTGGCCCTGCCCAGGATGCCGTTGTTGAAGCGGTGGTTGATCCTGAGCGATTGGTCGTAGTATTTTTTTGCGAGCTGGACCTGCCCCCGGTTGAAGAAAAGATCGCCGATCAGGATATATGTGTTCAGCTCGTTCCCCTTTCTCCTCAGGGCTTCCCGATAGCTTTCAATAGCCTCGTTGTCGCGATACCACCGCTGGTAGATCGATCCCAACTGAATATAGGTCCCCCAGTATTCCGGCACAACCGCCTGGGCCTTGCGGTAATGCAGCATTGCTTTCCGGAGCTGGTTGAGGTACAGGTAGCAGGTCCCCAGGTTGTACCGGAACGGGAAAAAAAGAGAGGCGTTGGAAAGGGTCTTGTCAAGAAGCACGATAGCCCCGGCAAAGTCGCCCTGTTCCATTTTTGCTGCTGCAGCGTTGTTCGCGGTTGCCAGGTCGCTTGTGCCAGTGCAGTAAACGATCTCGTTCTTGAAATATATCTGGTCGCCCGGTACGGCTTCTTCAGGGTTAAGGTTCGCCAGCCGGAGCAGGTCCTGGAGCCGCGGGTAGTCCTCGACCGCGATTGCAGGTAAGGCAGCCAGCAGGACCGCCGCCAGGGCGGTCCGTATAGAGTATTGTTTGAAGCCCGGGCGTTGCATGCGCTCACCGTCAGTAGAGGTGGCAGGCGACCCGGCCGGTTCCCCTGGTTTTCATGGACGGGTATTCCCTGCGGCAGATTTCCATGACGTTGGGACAGCGCGGGTGGAAGTGGCAGCCGGCAGGAGGATTTTCCGGCGAGGGTATCTCCCCGGCAATCACCGAAAAGCCGTGCTTGACGGGCGTGGGGTCCGGGATTGACTTCATCAGACTCCGCGTGTAAGGATGGCGCGGGGAAGCATAGAGGTTTTTCTTCGGGCTTTCCTCCACGATCCGCCCCAAATACATCACCATGATCCGGTCGCTCATGTGCTCGACTACCGACAGGTCATGAGAGACGAACAGGTAGGTGAGGCCGAGCTTATCCTGGAGCTCGTTCAATAAATTAAGTATCTGTCCCTGGATGGACATGTCAAGGGCCGAGACCGGCTCGTCCAGTATGACGAACTTCGGGTTGAGCATCAGGGCCCGCGCTATGCCGATCCGCTGGCGCTGTCCGCCGCTGAACTCGTGGGGATACCGGTCGCGGTGCGACATTTCGAGCCCGACCAGCCGCGTGATTTCCTTGAACCGTTCGCCGATTTCACGCTGTTTCATGCCGGTGTGTATGCGGAGCGGCTCGGTTACGATCTTTTCAACGGTCATTCGCGGGTTGAGCGAGCTGTAGGGGTCCTGGAACACGATCTGCATGTTCCTTCTGAATGAGCGAAGATCTCCGCCGTCGAGATCGTGCACGTTCGTCCCGTCAACGACAATCTCTCCCGTGTCCGGCTCGATGAGCCGCAGTATGGAACGGGCCGCGGTGGTCTTGCCGCTGCCGCTTTCGCCCACCATTCCCATGGTATGGCCCCGCGGGATCGAGAAGCCGATGCCGTCTACTGCCCGGATGATGCCGTGCGGTTCAAACAGCCCGGCCTTGCGGGTCCGGTAGTACTTGGTCAGGTTCCTGACCGTGACCAGCGCCTGGTTTTTATTTTTCGTTTCCACCGTAGTGATTATCCGCCGGCGCGGTTAATTGTCAACACTATTTGACCCGATACCGGCTCTCCCGGAGCGCTGGACCGCGTTCAACCGGATAGGAGGGCGTTGTCGAAGCTCATCGTTGTTTTTTAAGGGCACGTGAATTAAAATCATTGAATGATTCCACAATGCGCAGTAGCATGCCGGGCAGTTCATTCGGACTTGCCGATGGGGGGAAAAACGACATGCCGAAAAAAGTACAGGCCACGCCCAAAACCGACAACCACGTCCTGATACGCCGCTGCGAGAATTATAATCCGGACACCATACGGAAGATCATCGAGGAAGGCATGCGCGACCTCGGGTACCGGCCGACAGGCTCGGTGTTCGTGAAGCCGAACGTTGTGTTTGCTACCAAAAACGGGAAGTACGGCTCGACAGCCTATACGGATCCTGCCGTGGTGAACGCGGCTCTGACGGCACTGGCAAATGCGCCCGGCGTATCACGCGTGAACCTGGGCGAGAAGACGGCCATCGGCTATCCCACGCGGCTCATATTCAGGTACGCCGGTTACTACGACACGGTCCGCGCGGCACGGAAAAAGGCACGGGCGAAGCTCGACATCTTCTGCATCGACGAGGAGCGCCGGGACCGGATTTTCGTGGGTGGGAAAGTGCACGATACGCTCCGCATTGCCCGCCGCATGGCCCGGGCCGATTCCCTTGTCTACCTTCCAAAGCTCAAGTGCCACTGCGTGAGCAGCATGACCGGGGCCATCAAGCTCAACATAGGCATCTGCTCAGACGACGAGCGCGCCATACGCCATGATTTTCTTCTGGACGATAAAATCGTGGACCTCCTCGCGGCCGGATACCCGGACTTCACCGTCATGGACGCGATCGATGTGGGCGTCGGCACGGAGGCGTCGCCCACGCCGCGGCGGCTGGGGCTCATTATCATGGGCCGGAACCCGCTTGCCGTTGACCTGGTGGGAGCACGGCTCCTCGGTTTCGACCTCGAGGATGTTCCGTATCTAAAAAAGGCCGTGGAGCGCGGTCACCTTCCTGCGCGGCTCAAGGATGTCAAGCTCATGGGTGACCTGACCTCCATCGCCGCTCTTGACAGCCAGGCGAAACGGATACAGCCGTACGATGACGAGTATTACCGGTGGCATGAGGTGGAGAAAGAATTGAAGCGCCTGAATTCGCCCCTCCGTTTCTACTGGGGGCATTCCAGCTCTGAAGGGACCCGCTGTGCTACGGGGTGTATCATGGGGCTCAAGATGTATTTCGCATTTACCGAGCGGTTTGCCGGGGCTGAAGCTTTCGCCCGGGGTAAGCCGGCAGTCCTGATAATCGGCAGGGTAGAGGGAGAGATAGACGCGCGCGGCCAGGACGTGTTTATGCTGGGAAGCTGTTCCCGCGCGAGCATCGTTAATGCCCGGAAGATAACCAAAATCGACAGCTGCACAACGACCGCCGTTGAGATGACCGAGGTCATTCGCGGCCGGCTCGGGATCCCGACCCCTCTCTATGCGCCATCGCAGATTCTGCCCCTCATCGGTGCATTGATCACGGCTTCTTTCAAAAAAATGATCAACCTGAGATATCTTCAGGATATCGGGCATTTCATCAAGCGGGGTCTTGTGAAGAGGATCTGATTGGACGAGGACAACGGCGCTTTTCCCGGATTTTTTCAGACTACACAATAAAAAAGGGGGATTATGTATCCCCCTTTTTTTTATTTAATGATTTCTGACCTGTAATAAATGGATCAATGGCATTCCTTGCATTTCTGCGGTCCCGCGTTGCGGGCTATATGGCAGTCCACGCAGAGTCCGTGCATGGTCTCATATCCGTTGTCGCCCTGGTGGCATGCGGCGCATTTCTTTTCCCGCTCCGGGTTGTCCTTCATATGGTGGCAATCCACGCATTTCAGGCCTTCATCCTGGTGGGTTTTATGCGACATGTGGACGGTGCCGACCTGGCTTTTATATATACTATCTCCGGGCTTGGCAGTGTCAGGATTTTTGGTAATCTTGGTAATGGAAACAACATCAGTCGGGGAATCTCCGGCCTGCCATGGATCATATTTGCAGGAAACGATGACGATAACGATAATAACTGCCGCGGCGATAGGTAAAATCCTCTTCAATTCCACCTCACTCCTCCTTACTATTATCAGAAATAAAGATTTCAATACAAATATGATGTGAATATCAATAGAGTGTTTGATTGTGTCAACAGTAAAAATTATTTTTTGTTATTAATTTGGAGAGTATTCCCCTGCCGGGGTGCCAGGCTCCGGGTCCCGGCCACGGACGAAAGGATATTTTTTTATTGATTTTTTACTGCTTGAAATAATTATATCAATCTGTTTAATTATGACGGGGCGGGTATCTACGGGGTCTGCAAATGGATGATTTTACAATAATTTCGTATCCGGGAACCAGGAACGAGCTTCTTCTGTCCCTGACCGAATCCCGGTCCCGGTACATGCTGCCTATTGGAGGACGGTTCAGGGTTGTTGATTTCACCCTCCGGAACTCCTTCACTTCCGGGGCCAGGACAACCATCATTTATAATAACCTGGACGACGATCTCGAGGCGTACGTTGACCGGTACGGCCCGTTCGGGGACATGAAGTTTCCGCCAATCAAGGTCATTACGCGAGAGTATTCCGACATACGGGTTTGTTACAACCTCATACTGGAAAGCAATACGGAATACTATGTCATTTACAACGGGGATAATCCGTCTATCATCGATTTTACGACCATCATCAAGAAATACAAATCAAAAAGGAAGGGCGCCGTGCTGTTCCGCCTGAATTTGGACGGCAAGCCTACCATGGCGTATACGGTCCTCGTGTCCGATCAGAAGACCCTGCTGGGAGTGGTGAAGAGTGCCATCAAGGAGAAGCGTACGGCACCCAATCTCTTCGAGATGATCATCAATATTCTGGTGAACAGCGGCATCAGCAAGAGCAGTTTTGACGCGTATTACTGGCCGATCAAGAACGTGCCGGAATATTACGCGCTGAACCGTGAGATTATATGGAACCCGGATATATTCTCCCTCCTGTACCGGGAACAGATCATCAAGAGCCAGATTGCGACCGGCGGGTTCGCGCACGTGGGCAGGCACGCGAAGATATTAAGGTCCTTCGTGTCCGATTACTGCAAGATAAACGGGACTGTTGAGGATTCGATCATTTACCCCGGGGTAGAGATCGGTGAACATGCCATTGTGAGGGATTCGATCATCCTCCCCTACAACCGGATCGGGAGCGGCACGAAGATCATGCGCACGATCATCGATGAACGGACTGACCTCCTGCCCGAAGCCACGTATCTCAATATCGGCAACTCGTGCCGGATCGGATCAGGCGAGGAGTTTATTAAGAACTCCGATTTCCCCCGTTCGCTGTTTTCAAGCATTACCCTGGTCGGCAAGGACTGCCGTATAGCCGACGGCGCACGAATCGGGGGAGGGTGCTATGTCGCTTCCGGCCTTGGCGATGAGTTCCAGGGAGCGAAGAAATTCCTGTATGACGGAACCTCTCTGGTCAGGATGATTCCTGAAGCTTCCTGACGGAGTTGCCCGTCATGTTCTTGCGATAACCCGTATCCGGATATTCTCGACCGGCGGCCTGCCGGGATCCATCACATACGCGAAGGGGAATCATTGATGAAAAAGGAGTATCTGCTCATCATGATAGCGGCAATGATGGTGCTGCCGGGGACTGGCCGGCCGGCGGAGCATCTCCGGGGAAGGAGCGCAAGGCAGATGGAATTTCCCGAATTTATCGAAATGATGAAAGATAATGCCTGCTTCGAAGTGACTGTTGAGGGCGCGCCCCGGAAATCGTTTTTTACCGGTAAAACCTATATCCACTATGAAACTGTAGCGTATTTCGGGCAGGAAGATATAACGTCCACGCGGCGGATCCTGTACCACACAGAAGATGGCTTTACAGTGAGGCATAAGGATATCACAGTGGCAACCGACTTTCGCCGCATACGGACGAGCATCTCACCCTCATTTAAGAAGACGTACACGGGAAGTACGATCAATGCCGCTGGCTCTGAAACGGAACAATCAATCCAGGCCATGCTTGATGAAGAAGAAGTAACCGCCCTGATGATTGCCGAATTCGGTCTCGAGGCCGGGAAAAAATATTATGCACGCGTCAAGACAGAGAGTTATCATCTTCCGCCGCGGGAGCCCGACGGTAAGCCCCGGAGAAAGGAAAACAGGGTTTTGCTGATTTCGGACAGACAACTGCCGAACAATCGCGAGCTGACGCCCCTGTACCAGTCGTGGAGTTATTGAGCGCCACGTGTGACGGCCCGTAATCCTTCCCTGGAGCCCCATCGGTAAAGTATTGACTTTTTTCAAAATGTCCGGTAAGCTGTATCAATACATGAACCATGAGACATATTTAATAGATGTGTAACAGGGAGGTGTCCCTTGAGAACATTACCGATCGCAGTCCTGCTTGCCGCCATGCTTGCAATAATCGTTGCGGGTTGCTCGGAGAGCACGGGCAGATACTGGGACCGGGATAGCGACGAGTACCGGTACCGGGCCCTGCGGGACTGCGGAGACTGCCGGTACCGGTACTGGCACGACTCACGGCACCGGGAATTTTTCGACCCGGACGATTTCGGACGCGGGAAGGACAGCCTCTATGGCAATCCCCGCAGTCGGCACAACGAAGATTACACCCGCTTCCAGGACGATGATTGCAGCCGGTGCCGGTGCGGTCATCATGCACGCGGAGGACACCGTTGGCACGGGTATAGTGAAGATGCCGTATCCGATCGTTATGCTCCGCAGATGACACCGGACTCCGAATATGACGAATAAATAGAAGGGTTTTCCCCGTACTGACCGTTCCGTCTCCAATTCCTCCCTGCCCGGAAAAAGTGACTTTGTTTGTCAACCTGCGTTTTAAGGTCGACTATTCCTGTTATTCCTGAATGGCATCTGTTTTTGTCTTCTTAATCAGGAATTTGGAAAAAAACGGGGTCAGGTGATTTATTTCATAAACCGATAATGAAAATAATAAAATATTATAAAAAATGTTAACCGTCTTATTTATGCTGAGGGTATTAGTAATGATCAGTAATACGAAATGATATTTCTGACCAATTTAAATGGAAAGGTCAAAACCGGCATATTGCAGGAGTTATTGACGAAAGGTAACCATGTCATTTTTGCGACATACCCCGCGAAAATCGAGAAGCGCAGTTGAGATTGATGCGATAAACAGGATCCTGAATAAATATGTCGATTTCAAGGAACTGTATCTCAAATCGGAATTCAATGCAGAAGCGGTTGAATTCCTGGAAAATTGCGGCGATTCCTGCCTGGTGCTGCATTTTAATGAGCCGCTGCAGGAACAACGGGTCGAGATTTACTCCGTTGTGCACGGGCGCTTTATTGAATTCGAAATGGAACTGGTATCCCCGGCCGGGGAGGCATACCCCGGGAACAGTTATAAGATGAGAATCACCAAATGCTCCATCGCCCTCGATAAAAGGGAATTTGACCGGGTCGGGTTCTCCGAAAACCGGCCGGCAGTGACCAATATCGCGACAATTAAAGTACGTGAGCGTGAAAGTGATTTCCGGAAATCACTTTCGGTGAAAATGATAGCTGAAGAATTTATCAACAAGCTCGAGGGGGTCGATGTCAAGAGGGTTGTTTTCAAGGACGAGAAGGAAATCCCGCCCCCGGTCCGGTATGTCATTGATTCCGGCATGCCGCTCTATCTGAAAAATCTTGCAGAGACCGATGATTTCTTCGCCGAACATGACGCGTTTTTTAAAGATGCCGATGCTGCGGCGCTGAGGGAAAACCTTTATCGCTGGATACAGAACAATGCCGCGAATATACACTCGCTCCTGGTTTGGCCCGTAACCTATTATCCCCTGGTGGGAGAGGAATTCACGATCGGTTGTGTCATGATCATAAACAAGGATGCTGCAATCGAGGAAAACCAGATAGATCGCATTGATGCCTTCATCAGGGACCTCTCGGAAACAATTCGGAACGGCAACCTTATCGAATCAAAGACTGACGGGACCATACTGGACGTTTCGGCGGGCGGGGTCAAAATAGAGCTTTCCGATCCGAAACTCGTTGAAAAGATTGTATCACAGAATGTCATCCTGTTTGAAATGAACTTCCAGGAGGATAATCCCCTGCTCATATCGGGACATATAGTGTATGTGTTCAAGCGCGATGATGGAGGATACCTGGTCGGGGTTGACTTCAACGGCTCGCGCTTTGGCCCGAAAATAAAAAGCGTTCTTCCGATTCACATTAAAAATTTTTTAAGACAAAAAAGAGGGTAACACGTGAAGAGCGGTATGGGACTTCGGATCGTTTTCATGGTGGTGTTGATAGCAGCCTGTATGCCCGCACGGGCTGCGGAGCTTGCGGTCGTCCCGTACCGGGTGGGCAACCCGTCGTCGGAATTCCCCGAATCCGCGGGAGGTGAGTATGCACGGGTCCTGACCGTGGCGTCCCTACTCATGAAGGAGGAGGTTGAAGTCACCCCGCCGCGTGAAATCGAGCTCGATCTGGACCGGATGAAGATATCCCCGCAGGAGGTCGTTACAAAGGACGATCTGGACGTTCTGGGAAGAACCCGTCGTATCGATTACTTCCTGGTGGGAACCCTCTCGCGGAAAGGCGGGAAGTACATCGCGGAAAGCGTACTCTACTCCGTCAGGGAAGGGAGAGTCGTTGCCCGGGCCGACGTTGAGGACGAGGACCTCCTCGGGCTGGCGGGCAAGGAGGTGCGCGAGGCGCTGGTTGTTTACCGGAACAGGAAAACCGCGCGCGAGCCCGACCGGGAAGGAGCGACCGAAGACGTGCTGTTTCTTCTGGACACGTCGTATCGCATGAGCGCGGACTGGGCGTCGGTCCGGGAAGCCGTTATCGGATATTCGGCGGAGCTGATCGATACGCGGCGTGCCGATTCAAGGGTGTATATCGTCCCCTTTTCCGACCGGGCGGCCTATGCGTCGTCATCTGTATCCGTCAATTCTATCGCCTCGGTACGAAGCGAGCTTGAGAAGCTGAAGCCGGCCGGGGGTGCCGGAGGAGAGCATTTCATACGGTCACTGAAGTATGCCCTGAATTCCGTACGGTGGCGTGCGGGCGGCAGGACATTGATCATCATATCGAATTCGCGGTTCGGCTCGCGGGAGGCGGAGACGCTCGCGGTCATGGCCCGCAAGAAAGGCATCCGCATTCATGCGATCTCGCTGGGCGGTGTCCCGGGCCAGGGCGGCGAGGTGCTGGACCGCATTGCCGGCTCGAACGGCGGGGTACATGCACATGCCTCGTACCACCAGCGGCTTTACAACGCGGGCGGAGATCCCGTTGAGGTTTACATGGAGAACGGCAGGCTGTTCAGGTCACAGTACCCTGACCGCGGATGGAAAAACGGGCTGTACGAGCCGGGCACGCTGGGACGGGGGAACGGCACCCCGAAGGGGTTTCTCAATGAGCTGTTTTTCTCCGAGAAGGGGAAGGCGGTCACACCCTATGTCCTGCCGGAAGAATACGCACGGATAACGATGGAGCGCATCATCAACAAGGGGCCGCTCGAGAACAACATCGAGGAGCTGGTGCGCCGTGCGGCAAGAACCGCCCCCGGACGTGGAATCGCGCCCGGCAGCGGGAAAGGCAGGGTCCTGGTCTCAGACGGCAGGGTATCTTTCTGGCTGGATGTCCCTGACGGCGAATTCATGGACTACTTCGAGAACAGGCAGAAGGAAAGATCCATGGTCCTTATCGGCGTCATGGTGAAAAAGGACCCGAACTCGACATATGGAGTTACGCTCGTACCGAAGTTGAAGGGGCTGTCCGGCGACCTTATCCCGCAGTCCCTGCGTGCGGGGCTCGGCGATATCGTGCGCCGTGCCGACTATTACACGACGAAAGGATTGTCGCATCCCCCGGTATGGTTCGTAATGGTGAAGGTCGAGTCTGCCGAGCGTGCGCGCCCGAGAGACGATGTCAGGGACTGACGCCCCGCAGGCGTAATGGATCAGAGACGCTTCGTCGAGTCGTACTTGGCCTTGAGCCTGTCGTGGAAGGACTTGAACTTGTTCAGGTCAAGAAGGCCGCACCTCTCGAGAACGGTCTCCTCGATATAATAGTTGGTATACCGCCGGTCCTCGATGCCCGCCATCATGTTCGCCAGATAAATCGTGAACACAATATCACGGTACTTTTCGCTGCCGTTAAGAGGGGAGTGGTGGTACGCGATCGCCTCGATAAGATAATCCGGGAAGTTCCATCGCTGCGCTATAAGCGATCCGATGGCTGAATGGCTTATGCCGATCGAGATCTCTTCCATCGTGGTCGTGGTAATTTTGCGGTTGTTTACGATTTCCGCGATTTTCCGCACCAGCTTTTTATCGGTAGCCAGGAGAATTATCTTTCCCAGGTCGTGGAGGAGCCCCGCCATGTATACGTTTTCTATTATGGCTGTTTGTCGCAGCGAGAGGGCTATATTGCGCGCGTAGAAGGCCACCCTGTTGCAATGCTCCCAGATCAGCTCGAAACTGGTGTAGCGTTCGTTCAATATGCGCCGGGCGTTGCTGGCAACGAGTATTGCATTCAGGTTCTTCATGCCGATGGTGACCACGGCGGTCTTGATGTCTTCGATATGCTTATGGGGCGCGATTCCGGCCGAATTGGAAAGT
>JAKJGD010000450.1 GCA_022704585.1 Spirochaetota bacterium
TCCTTTTCTCCTCGAAGGTGAAGTCTCCCATCTTTTTTGGATAGCCGAGCAGTTCCCTGCCCAGTACCAGGGCCGTGTCGTCATCTACTGATATCCAGCAACAGTGACGGCCCGATCCCAGCGGAGTCCGCACGTGGACCAGGAGTGCGGACTCGTGGTATGGGGAAAGCGGATACGACACGGCGGAATAATTGCATATGAAGATGGTGGCCATCGGCGGGTCCGAGGGCCGCATGCCCCATGGCAGTATTTTCTTTGCCTCGCGGTAATCAAGCGGAACGTCGGCAAGGATAAACCGCGCTTTTTCCCACATGTTCCGGCGCTCTTTTTTATTTTTCCGGAGGTTAACCCAGAAGTTTTCGTTTTTACGTGAAAGTTTTTCCGGTTTGTCGCTCATTGTTCACCTCGATTGCCGCGTCTGTATTGGAATACAGAATTGCCCGGTTAATGAATACTATAACAACAGTTTATGCATTTCAAGGATAAAAATGTTCCCGCCGGGCCCGGGATAAGCGGTATACGTAAAAAAAGGTTTTGCAATAACAGGCTGTTCCGGTTATAATGCGTTAAAACGGTCGGGGGCAGGGCATGAACGACAAAGACGGTTTCACCTGGTGGAAACACGGCGTCATCTATCAGATATACCCGCGCAGCTTCTATGATGCGAACGGCGACGGTGTGGGCGACCTTCCCGGCATAATCGAAAAGCTCGATTACCTGGCCTGGCTCGGCGTGGACGCGGTATGGCTCTCGCCCATCAATACCTCCCCGATGTACGATTTTGGCTATGACATATCCGACTACCGGGGCATAGACCCGGTTTTCGGCACGCTTGCTGACTGCGACCGGCTGATCGGGGAAGCGCACCGCCGGAACATACGGATCGTGATGGACATGGTGATCAACCATACCTCGCACCTCCACCCCTGGTTCGTCGAGTCCCGGTCCTCGCGCGACAATCCGAAGCGGGACTGGTATATCTGGCATGACGGGAAGAACGGGCATCCGCCAAACAACTGGATGGCCGCGTTCGGCGGCAGGGCGTGGGAGTGGGACGGGGCCACGGGGCAGTTCTATTTTCATTCGTTTTTGAAAGAGCAGCCGGACCTTAACCTGAGGAACAGGGCGTGCCGTGAAGCGGTCTTTGACGAGCTGCGTTTCTGGCTGGACCGGGGCGTGGACGGCTTCCGCCTGGACGCGGTCACCTGGTATGTCAAGGACGACCTGTTCCGGAGCAACCCGTTCGGCTGGGGCCCCAACGCGCCGCGGCCTTATGACTTGCAGAAGCATATCTATGACCAGAACAGGCCTGAGACCCACGATGTGCTGCGGGAGCTCAGGAAGGTCCTGGACGGGTACGAGGACCGGATGATGGTGGGCGAGACTTACGTGGTGTCCCAGGGCGGGGCAAAGACGGCGGCATCGTATCTCGGAAGCGGCACGGACGAGCTCCACCTGGCCTTCGACTTCTCGCTCCTTTTTTCGAAATACGGCGCGCGTCATTTCGCCGGGTGCCTGTCGCGCTGGTACGATGCCATGCCGGCGGCGGGCTGGCCTTCGCTCGTGCTCAATAACCACGACCAGCCGCGCAGCATGACGCGGTGGTGCATGGGAAAGGACGGCGGTCAAAGGGCACGGGTGCTGGCCGCCATGCTGCTCACCGCGCGGGGCACGCCCTTCCTCTATTACGGCGAGGAGATCGGGATGAAGAACGGGGCCATAACTCGAAAGCAGGTGCGGGATCCTGTCGGGATCAAGTACTGGCCCCTTAACAAGGGACGGGACCCGGAGCGGACACCCATGCAGTGGTCAGCCGGCGCGAACGCGGGCTTTTCCGCGGCCGAACCCTGGCTTCCGGTTGCCGGTACCTTTCGGGACGTCAATGTAGCGGCGCAGACGGACGACCCGGGCTCGCTGCTTGCCTGGTACCGGGATCTTCTCGCGCTCAGGAAGAAGCAGGCCGCTCTCGCGCGTGGTTCTTACCGGCCGGCATACTCCGAGCCCGATGTGCTTGCGTTTTACCGCGAGGATGGCGGGGAGAAGGTGTTCGTGGTCCTGAACTTTTCCGGTAAACAGCGCTCCATTGGATCGGAAGGCACCTCCCGGTGGCAGGTCCTGCTCGGGACGCACCGGGCCGCCGGGTGGCCGATCGACGGCGGACGCATCGATCTGGTTCCCTACGAGGCTGTCGTACTTGGGCGCATCTGACGCGGCTGATATATCGTTGACAAAACGTTTCGGCTGTGAAAACATCACGCAACAATTTCAGGAGGCCGTTCCATGGATAAGAGATCCGGCTTTGCTGCACGAGAGTTGTACGCCGTTGTCCTGCTCGCCGTCATGAACCTGTTCCTGTTCGCTGACCAGAACCTGATGGCTCCCAATCTCACGCAGATCGCGCGCGACCTGGGGCTCAATGACGTTCAGCGCGATGTTATGCTCGGCGGCGATATCTCGGCGGTTTTTTTCGTGCTGGGCAGCCTGGTCACCCTGGCAATCGGCTATTTTACGGACCTTGTGTCGCGCAAGAAGCTCTTCATCGCCGTCATCATACTGGGCGAGATACCATGTCTCCTCACCGGTTTCGTCAAGACATACGACCAGCTCTTCTGGATGCGCGCCCTCACCGGTATCGGCATCGGCGGCGCCCTTCCGCTTACCTATTCGATGATCGGCGATTATTTCAGCCATGGGAACCGTGCCATGGCCACGGCCTGGATCAGCCTGGCGGAAGGCCTGGGAATCGCCGCGGGCCAGCTCCTGGCCGGCTTTATCGGGCCGTCCATGGGATGGCGTCTCCCCTTCATCATTGTGGCCCTCCCGAACTTCGCGCTCTGCCTGCTGTTTCTTCTCTCGGTGAGGGAACCGGGGCGGGGC
>JAKJGD010000451.1 GCA_022704585.1 Spirochaetota bacterium
ACACCCGGCCGGGCACCGTTATCATTCAATTAAATGAGAGATAATATCACCACCATCCGTTCTCCGCTGATCGACAATTACACGAGGATAATCCAGAGCCTCGCAAAGCACGGGCGTAACGTGTATCACGAGTACCTGGTCACCCCCCTCACCCGGTGGTCTCCCGCGGTTCCGGCCGAGCCGATGGAGAAGCTGATATCGCTGCTCGAGCAGGCCAGTAAAAGCGGCAGCAAGAAAATTCCCCTCCTTTACAAGATGTCGCTTGTTAAATCCGTGGCCCCCGACCAGTTCGACCTCTCCATCCCCGGGAACCTGTCCATCGGCTTCCTCAAATCCATGAAGGACCAGCCGCGGGTCACCGCCTCCGACGAGGCGATCGAGTTCGTCAACCTCCTGAAAGACGGCTTCAAGACCTACTCCGACAGGGAGTTCGTCCGGATGAACCGGAAGTTCGAGCACGAAATATCCGAGGTGGACGAGGTCGAGGTCGAAAAGCTCATCCGGGCGCACGAGGGCCAGGAGGAGGAGAACCGGCTGAAGGACGAGCAGTCCGGTGCGGCGCTGGAGGCAATACGCAAGATCGCCGGCGAAGGGAACCTGGCGGAGATCAAGCGTGCCGTCATTGTCTACCTCCTGAAATTCTCGGACCCGTCGATGCCGAACAGGCACTACGCGGCCGACGGCACCATAGACCGGCTTGACATCAAGTACAAGTCGTTCCGCAAAGAGGTGATGGACTCCGCCGCCGTCATCATTTACCATGAGATACTGAAGGCGATCAAGAACAACAGCATGGTCGACGCAGTGAAATATATCGGAAAATACGCGGTACTCTTCAGGGGAAATCCCGAGACCCCGAACTACCGCGAAGTGGATTCATTCGAAAAAAAATTTTTCGGGATCATCGAGGAACGGAATCTCTGGGACCGGCTGCGCTAGGCAATGCTAATCACGGTCAACATGCCCGCCGAAACCACTGCGGTGGTCACCCTGGATGGCAAATTCACCATCGAGGACGTGCTCCATTTCAGGACGAAGACGGCCCCGCTGATGCACACCGGCATGAAAGCGATACTGCTCTGCTGCTCAAAAGTGGAATTCATAGATTCATCCGGCATCGGGTCGCTCATTTTATTGATGAACACCGCCCGCAACCAGGGTATCGACCTCGTCCTGTACGACATGCAGGACGCGATTACGAAGGTATTCAAGACCGCGTTCCTCGACAAGTTCTTCCGCATTCTCACACTGGACGAAGCACGGAAGAGCTTCCCCGGCGCCGGTATCTGAGCTGCGGCTCCTCTGCGGCCTAGACGAACCCGCCTTCGGCAAGCTTGGTCATCAGCCCTCCCCCGTCCGTTACGCCGCCCTGCCCGCGCGCATCGAGCATCCGTTCCACGTACTTGGCGAGAATATCCGTCTCTATGTTCACGCTGTCGCCGGCCCTCCATTCGGGAATGACGGTGCCGTTAAGAGTCCCGGGGATAATGTAGAGAGTGAAGCCGGCGGGAGTGAGTGATACGACGGTGAGCGATACGCCGTCAACGGCGATCGAGCCCTTTTCCACGATGTAGCGGCGCAGCTCCGGTCCGGCGGAAACCGTCACGCCCATGCCCATCCGGTCCCGGTCGATCGACGCGACGCTTCCCCGCCCGTCCACGTGACCCTGGACGAAATGCCCGCCGAAACGGGACGCAGGCGTCATGGCCCGCTCAAGGTTCACCCGCCGTCCCGGCGCGAACCCGCCGAGCGTGGTCACCGCCGCGGTAACGCCCGAGGCGAACACGGTGAACGTGCGGGCATCCATGGCCGTCACGGTCTGGCAGGCACCGTTGATGCAGATGGAATCGCCTGTGCGGGTCCCCTCGAGGACCAGCGCCGCCTCTATCACCAGGTTAAGGCCGTCCCCGGCCCTTTGCACGCGGGCAACGCGCCCGATTTCCTCAATTAGCCCGGTAAACATACCGCCCTCCTCAGAGCATCTCGAAATGATAGGGTTCCCGGTACCCGCAGTATATCAGGTCGTCGAGCACCTGCACCGTCGTCACGTCCCTGAGGACCAGGGCGTCGCGAATGGCGTCCACACCGGTCGCCGCCAGCGACGGCACGCCGTCACCCGCTATCTTCGGCGTGATGATGTACAGGAACTGGTCGATCTCGCCCGCATCCAGGAACGATCCGGCCAGCCTTCCGCCCCCTTCCAGCAGGACGAACATGATGCCGCGCCGGTGCAGCTCCTCCTGGACCGCCGCGATTTCCTCGCGGGAAGAAGCCGCGTCGACCAGGTGCAGGTTGATCCCGCCGATCTTCCCGCCCTCGCGCACAATCCGGTCCGCCGCCTCGCGCCGCTCGAAAAAAAGATAATTGCCGTCCGCGAACAGTGCGCTCGACGGGTCGATCTCCCGGGGCAGTCCGATCACAACGCGCAACGGGGCGCCCGGCTCGACGATCTCCTCGGTCAGGAGCGCGTGAAGCAGAAAATTGTTCCGTCCGCCAAGCGCCGGCTCCCGGTTCCTGAAGTACGCGGGGACTTCGGCGCCAAACGAGCCGAGGCGCACGTTGAGCGCCGGGTTGTCGTGGGTGAAGGTCGTCTTCCCCACGATGACCGCATCGACCTTGGCCCTGAGCTTGTGCACCAGGTAGCGCGAGTGCTCCGACGATATCCAGCGCGAATCTCCGCCCCTGGCCGCGATGCGGCCGTCGAGCGTCACCGCGCTCTTGCTGAGCACGAAGGGACGGTTGCGCAGGATATATTTCTTGAAGGGCCGTATCAGGTCCACGGCCTGTTCGGCCAGCTCTTCGACAAACACCACGTCGATGCCGGCGGCTTTCAGGCCCGCGACCCCCTTCCCGGAGACCAG
>JAKJGD010000452.1 GCA_022704585.1 Spirochaetota bacterium
CACATGTGGGTTGAGGCGTTTTACAAGGGCAGGTGGCGGCTCGTTGACGCGGCTAATCCCAGCGCTAAGGGCTCTAACCGGTATATCGCATTTGCCGGACACAGCCTTAAAAGCGAGACGCCCCTTTCCTACCTTCGCGCAGTATCCGCCATACAGGACCTCTCGGTCGCGTACCTGGGCGGCTAGCCCGGCGCGTCACTCCCCTTCACGCGAGCCCTTCTCGATCTTCGCCCAGGTGTCCCGGAGCGTCACGGTGCGGTTGAAGACCGGTTTGTCCGGGGTCGAGTCGGGGTCGGCGCAGAAATAGCCGGTCCGCTCGAACTGGCACCGGTCGCCCGGCTTAATGCCTTTGAGCGCCGGCTCCACCAGGCAGCCCTCGAGCACCTTGAGCGAATCTGGATTGATGTAGTCCTTGTAGTCCGCCACTTCCTTCGATCCCTCGGGCTCCGGCACGGTGAAGAGGTGCTCGTAGAGCCGCACCTCGGCCCGCACCGCGCTCTCCTCCGATACCCAGTGGATGGTCCCCTTGACCTTGCGACCGTCTTCGGACCAGCCCCCGCGCGTTTCCGGATCGTAGGTGCAGCGCACTTCCGTGATCTCTCCCGCGGCGTTCTTCACCACGCCGGTGCATTTCACGTAATAGGCGAACTTGAGGCGCACCTCCTTCCCCGGCGCGAGCCTGAAATACTTGGGAGGCGGCACTTCGCGGAAATCGTCTTTCTCGATATAAACAATGCGCGAGAACGGCACGGTGCGTTTCCCGGATTTTTCGTCTTCCGGGTTGTTGACCGCATCAAGCTCCTCGACTTTCCCCTCCGGGTAGTTTTCGATCACGAGCTTGAGGGGGTTGAGCACTGCCATGAAGCGCGGGGCGCGCCTGTTCAAGTCCTCCCTGAGGCAGTGCTCCAGGAGCGCGACGTCCACCACGTTGTCAGCCTTGGCCACGCCGATCCGGTCGGCAAAATCGCGCAGCGATTCGGGCGTGTACCCGCGCCGGCGCAGTCCCGATATCGTCGGCATCCGCGGGTCGTCCCACCCGCGCACGTGCCCGCCGGTCACCAGTTCGAGGAGCTTTCTCTTGCTCATGACCGTGTAGCTCAGGGAGAGGCGCGCGAATTCGATCTGTCGCGGCCTGACCTTTCCCGGCTCCGCGATATGGTCAAGGAACCAGTCGTACAGGGGGCGGTGTATCTCGAACTCGAGCGTGCATATCGAGTGGGTGATCCCCTCGATGTAGTCGGACTGCCCGTGCGCGAAATCGTACATGGGATAGATGCACCACCTGTTCCCGGTGCGGTGGTGTTCCGCGCGCTTGATCCGGTACAGGACCGGGTCGCGCATGTTCATGTTCGGCGACGCCATGTTGATCCGCGCCCGGAGCGTCCTGCTCCCGTCGGGGAACTCGCCCGCCTTCATCCGCGCGAACAGGTCCAGATTCTCCTCCACGCTGCGGGACCTGCCCGGGCTGTCCTTGCCCTTTTCTGTGGGAGCGCCCCGCGTGGCGGAAACCTCTTCCGGGGTCATGTCGCACACGTACGCCAGCCCCTTCTTTATGAGGAGCACTGCCCATTCGTAGATCTGGTCGAAATAATCCGATGCGTAGTAAAGGTGGTCGCCCCAATCGAAGCCGAGCCACCGCACGTCCTGAATGATCGAGTCCGTGTACTCGACGGTTTCCTTGTCCGGGTTCGTGTCGTCCATGCGGAGATGGCAGCGCCCGCCGTACTGCTTCGCGAGTCCGAAGTTGAGGCATATCGATTTCGCATGGCCGATATGGAGATAACCGTTCGGTTCCGGGGGGAAGCGGGTCACCACCTGGCCGTTGTTTTTATTGGCCGCCCTGTCGGCTTCGATGATGTCCTTGATAAAATTCGTGGTGGCGGTTTTCCCTGTGCTTTCCATAGCGCGTCTCCTGTAAGGGCCCCGGTCCGATGTCCGGGCCGGGCCGTTATAATGATAACAGATGTCACCCGTATAATACGTCAAGAAATATACCGCTGGAAGCGCTGACCATGGGGAAAATCGCTGATTTTTTACCTTTCCGTTACAATCGCGGGCATTGCGACATCGGGCGGCCTTAAGCTTCTGCAGTCATAGTCGCCGGATCACGAATATACGGTAAGCGTCGTCTTGCCATATCGTTTCACGGACCGGGCGGAATAGCGGCCGATTATTTCGTCGGGCGTAATTTCCGAATAATGCTGTACTATGATCTCGCCGCCGGGGGCCAGCAGGTCAAGGGCGCCGGCTTTTTCCATGATGGCGCGATACGGGTCATCCGCGTCCTGAGACTTGCGGTACGGAGGGTCGAGAAAGATGTAATCGAAACTGCTTCCTTTTTCGTGCAACAGCTCGAGGGCGCGGGCTGCCGGAAGGTTGAGAATGGTCGCTGAAGGAAGGGGGCCGAACCGCTCGATGCAGGTGCTGATAAACTTGAAGCGTGCGGTGTCCATCTCGTTGAGCACGACGGGCTCCGCGCCCCTGCTCAGGGCCTCGAGTCCGACCTGACCCGATCCGGCATACAGGTCGAGAAAGCTCTTCCCCCGGAGCCACTCGCCGATCATGGAAAATATAGCGCCCTTGACCTTCTGCGGCGTGATGTCAGCATCAGCATAGCGCCGGTTGGAAAAGGGGATCACCCTTCCCCTCAGGCTGCCGGCAATAATCCTAATCCCCTCCATATCAATCCAGTACGTCGTTCAGCTCGTTCACGAATTCCTTCACGTCCATGCCGTTGCAGACCGCTATTTTCTCAATCGTATCTTCGCCGATACCCTTGCACTGGGGGCAATAGAGTCCGCGCTTTTTGAATATCTTCATTATCTCGCTCGACATTTTCAGCGCGTCCAG
>JAKJGD010000453.1 GCA_022704585.1 Spirochaetota bacterium
CCGCGCCTCTGCGTGGAGGCGCACCGACTCTTTTTTCACACCCGAGGCGGCGAGCCTGGCGTATTTCAAATTGACGTCGTAATAGTCGCATATGTTGTCGATGCCCACTACCTCGTCGCCCCGCGCCATGAGCGCCTCGACAAGGTGGAACCCGATGAAACCGGCGGTGCCGGTAACCAGTATTTTCACGGCCGTTTCCTGAGATAAAAATCAGCTGATTCCTGGTGAAGATAGGTGCGGGAAAGTTTACTGTCAAGATAAAAAAACAGATATCAATCGATAGGTCCGCAAGCGCTTGCGGACCTATCGGAGGAGAATCGCGTCGTGCGAGCGGGATGGCCCACGGCCGGTCAGAAAATGTCGATCGGCCCCTCGATCCCGCCCTCGATGAACTGGCGGGCATACGGGTCGTCCCCGGTGAAAAAGCCCGCGCTGTCTCCCCGGTGAACGATCCTGCCGCCGTACAGGAGGGCTATCGAGTCCCCGACCTTCCGCGCCACTGCCGCGTCATGCGTGACCGTGATCGAGGTCGTGTTGAGGGAGCTCTTGATCTCGACCATCAAATCGGCTATCGAGTCCGAGAGGATCGGGTCAAGGCCCGCTGTCGGGTCGTCAAAAAATATGATGTTCGGGCTCATGCACACGGCGCGCGCGATGCCGACCCGTTTCTGCATGCCGCCCGACAGCTCGGCGATGAGCTTGGCCTCGCTCCCCCGGAGTCCCACCCGAGCCAGCGAGCCGGCTACCAGCTCCGCGATCGACTCCTCCGGCTCGCCCAGCCTTCTGAGGCCGAACGCCACGTTGTCGTACACGTTCATCGAGTCGAACAGGCCGCCTTTCTGGAACACGTACGCGACCCGGAGACCGCCCGTTCCGCTGCCGGCCCTGCCCCGGTCCCGGTACAGCTCGCGAATGTCCGTGCCGTTCAGCCCGATGGTCCCCTCGTAATCGATGAGCCCGGACATGGCCTTGAGCATGACGGACTTGCCGGAGCCGTTCTTCCCCATCAGGACCAGGGTGCTCCCGGCGGGAACCGACAGGTCGATCCCGTCAATAACGGTCCTGCCGCCGAACGATATGCGGAGCCCCCTGACCTCTATCATGTCACCGGTACCGGTTCTCGTAATAGTCCTTCAGCGTGGAGAGAATATTCAGGTACGAGACGTACCGCTCCCCGCTGAGCGTGCCCTTTTCCACCCGCCTCTTTACCTCGCAGTCGGGCTCGTGTTCATGCGTGCAGGGGCTGAACCCGCACTTGCGGCTGTACGCGCCGAATTCCATGAAGTAGATGCCGAGCTCCTCCGGCTCGATGTCCATGAGGCCGAACTCGCGCAGTCCGGGCGTATCGATGATCCTCGCGCCGTCGGCCATGCTGAACATCTCGACGTTGGTGGTGGTATGGCGCCCCTTGCCGGTGCTCTCGGACACATCCGTGGTGCGCAGGGCCAGGCCGGGGTACAACCCGTTCAGTATGCTCGTCTTTCCCACGCCCGAGCTGCCGATAAGGATCGACAATTTGCCGGCCAGCATCTCCCTGAAAGCGGCCAGCCCCTCGCCCGTTTTCGCGCTTACCAGGAGGATATCAGCGTCGTAACCGCGGTAGTAGTCATCGAGCATGGCCGCATCCTCTTCCCCGGCCAGGTCGAGCTTGTTCACGCACAGCGTCACCGGGATCTCCTCCTTGCAGCCCCGCACCATGAGCCGGTCGACGAAGCGCAGGTTAAGCCGGGGCTTGCCGAAGCACTGTATCACCACGATCCGGTCGAGGTTCGCGGCAATCAGGTCGTCCCGGTCGCTGTCCTTGTACTTCCGGGTGAACACGTTGCGGCGGTCGCTCACCAGGCTGATGGCGCCGCCGTCCCCGTCCGTGTCCGGCTCGAACTCCACCTCGTCTCCGACCACGACCGCCTCCGAATATTTCTCCAGGCGCTTGTCCTTCCTGAGCTTCCCCCGGAGCACGCAATTGATCCGCCCGGATTCATATTCCACGGTATAGTACTTGCCGAAGCTTTTTACCACTATGCCTTTCATAGAGTCAACAGGTAATAGTTAATGGTGAATAGTGGCACAGAAAAAGCGGCCACTATTTTACATAGTGGCTGCATTCTGTTATAAACCATCCACTTTATCCAGGAACTGTAAATATTTATAAACCGCCGAAAAATTCGCTCAAGTTTTTTCCGGAACATGCCGATATCTAATCTACAAGTTAATATATGGTAATTCCCTCCCGATTTTACCATATTGAAAACTTGGCACTGCGTTTCGTGAGAAGGCAGGATAGCCGCCCAGCTATTCTGCTTTCTTTTTTTATGGGGATCGCGCCGCTCGCTAAGGCAGGGCATCCAGGATGACCGGCTTGAAACCTTTCAGGTCCGCGAGGATGTTTCCCGCGCTGCCGGCGTCGCGTACCGTGAAGGTCACATTATACTCCAGGCCCTGGTGGACATTCAGCATGTCCGCGGCCAGGCGCTTCTTCAAGTCTCTTTCGGATATTGAGAACTCGATGTCATGGTTCTTCGTATCATAAAAAACAATCTTCTCGAAGATACGGTCCACCTGCTTCAGCCGCAGGCGGAGGGTGATTGTTTTTGTTTTATAGGTATTTATGGAAGCGGCAATCTCCATGAGCAGCGGCTGCCTGTTCTCAACCGGCGGTCTCTCCTGCGCCGCGAGAGGAGGGCCGGCGACCGCCAATAGAACCAAAACCATAATTCCGGATAGTTTCATACGTTTGCCTGCTGCCATACTGCCACACAATTATTACGGATTCAAGCCTTATTACTCCGCGGGATCTTTTTTTACCGCGGATGCCGCCGCCCCCGGCCATGGCGG
>JAKJGD010000454.1 GCA_022704585.1 Spirochaetota bacterium
TGCGGCGTCACCGGCGGGAAACCCGCAGCCGAAGACCCCGGTGAGCCGGAGCGCGTGGCCGAAGCCGTCGGGAGGATGGGCATCCGTCACGCGGTGATCACGTCCGTCACGAGGGACGACCTGGATGACGGCGGCGCCGCCCTGTTCGCGTCTACAGTGCGCGCCGTGCGGAACGCCGTTCCGGGCGCATCGATCGAGGTGCTGGTCCCGGATTTCAGGGGGGACGAGTCGTCGGTCCGGACGGTGGTGGACGCGGGGCCGGACATATTCGGGCACAACATAGAGACCGTGCCCCGGCTCTACGAGTCAATGAACAGGAGAGAGTATGCCCGGAGCATCGGGGTGCTCGCAACGGCACGAAAGCTTTCACCGCTGCTCCGCACCAAGTCGGCGATAATGCTCGGTCTCGGGGAAACCGGCGACCAGGTGATCGGGGCGCTGCGGGACCTCAGGGGCGCGGGATGCGATTACCTGAGCATCGGCCAGTATCTCCAGCCGGACCGGAGCTGCGTGCCGGTAACGGAATATGTATCTCCCGAGAGGTTCCTTGAGTATGGGGACCTGGCGCGGGAGATGGGATTCAGCCATGTGGAGAGCGGCGTGTATGTCCGGAGCTCGTATATGGCGGAGAAATACAATGAATAATAGTGCTGCTCAATGTTACCACGGAGACACAGAGGATAGAATAAATAGAGAGGTTGACAATTAAACAAACACATCAAATAATTAATATGTTATCTGATAGTATTAACAATATATTATCTTACTCTGTGTCTCTGCGCCTCTGTGGTAAAAAAACAATTAATAAATAATGCCATGAAAGAATATGATCTTGTCATAATAGGCTCCGGTCCGGCGGGATACACAGCAGCGTTCGAGGCGGTGAAAAACAAGATGAAGACCGCCCTCATAGAGCGCGATCTCTCCCGCCTCGGGGGAGTATGCCTGAGCGAGGGCTGCATTCCGCTCAAGGGACTGCTCTACCATGCAAAGTGCGGCGGCGATTATACCGCGATACGGGACATGGTCATGAAGCGGGTCGAGCAGATCCGCGCCGGCCTGAAATCGCGGATTTCATCGCAGGGCATCGAGCTTATCCAGGGGGAAGCCGCGTTCATCTCGCCGCGCGAAATACGCGTATCCGGAGAGACAATTGCCGCGCGGTTTTTCCTGGTCGCATCGGGTTCCCGGCCAAAACGCCTGTTTGATGCGGGGAACGTGTTCACGTCCGAAAAAATATTCGACATGGACCCGGTCCCCGCGAGCGTTCTCCTGATAGGCGGCGGCGTCATAGGGTGCGAGTACGCGTCGTTCCTCGCGTCTGTCGGCGTGCGGGTCGAGATCGCGGAAGTGCTCGATTCCCTGCTCTACGGCGAGGACGAGGAGGCGGTGCGCACCCTCGGCCGCGAATTCAAAAAGAAGGGTATCGTCGTATACGAAAAAACAAGGGTGACGGACATAGGTCCCGGAAACGAGGTTGTCATGATGGAGGGCGACCGGGAAATCCGCGGCGCGTATGACATGATTTTCGAAACGACCGGCCGGGTCCCCGGCACTGCGGGCCTGGGGCTCGAGCAGGCGGGAGTGGGCGTGTCAGGGAAAGGCTTTATCACTGTAAACGGGGCTATGCTGACGTCTGCCGAGAATATTTACGCCGCAGGCGACTGCATCGATTCCCCGATGCTCGCATACACGGCATATAAGGAGGCCGAAACCGCCGTGGCGCACATGTGCGGCGTTCACCATGAGCCGGTCGATTACGCGTCTATGCCGCGCCTGGTCTTCTCGTCGCCCCAGGTGGGGAGCGTCGGTCCGGCAGAATCCTCGCTCAAAAAGCAGGATGCAGCCCATACCGTATATAAATACTTTTTCCGGGCGCTGGGCAAGGCCGTGATGGAGGGGCATGACGCCGGTTTCGTCAAGCTGATCGAAAGCAAGGAATCCGGCCGCATAATCGGCGCGTCGGCGGTCGGCGACGAGATAGCCGACATCATGAACCAGCTGGCTCTGATCGTCGGATCCGGCATGACGGCCTCGGATATCAGGAAACGCATGTTCGTGCATCCGTCCTATTCCGAGATCATTCTCGATGCCCTGCATTACGGGAAACAATGACGGGTATCGCCCCGCAGGCACCACAGGAGAGCCTCATATGACAGTTAAAGAAAAAATCCAGGACCTGTTCCCGCGTGAAAACGATCTACCGGGCGAGTACAGCCCGGCATTTCCCGTCGCGCAGCATGAATACCTGATCGGCGGCGAGCTGCGACGGTGGAAGGGCGAGATGCAGGAGGTCCTTTCGCCGGTATGCATCCGCTCCGGACAGGGCACGAGCCGGAAACCAATCGGAAGCTATCCCCTGATGACGGAAAAAGAATCGCTCCAGGCGCTCGATGCGGCCGTGGCGGCATACGATAACGGGTCCGGGGAATGGCCGGCAATGCCGGTCGAGGCACGGATCCGCCGGCTGGAAGCGTTCACGCTCATGATGAAGGAGAAACGGTCCGAAATCATAAACCTGCTGATGTGGGAGATCGGAAAGTCTCTCGCCGAAAGCGCGAAGGAGTTTGACCGTACCGTCGAGTATATCGCCGACACCGTGAACGCCGTGAAGGACCTTGACCGCGCCGGGTCGCGCTTCGAGATACGGGGCGGGATCATCGGGCAGATACGGCGGGCGCCGCTCGGCGTGGTTCTCTGCATGGGGCCGTTCAACTATCCCCTGAACGAGACCTTCAGCACGCTGATACCGGCCCTGCTCATGGGGAACACGGTCATCCTCAAGCCGGCCACCACCGCGGCGCTGAGCGGTTGGTATCTCATGCAG
>JAKJGD010000455.1 GCA_022704585.1 Spirochaetota bacterium
CGGGCCGGCCCTGCTCCTGCTCCTCTGCGCCGCGGTCGAGCGCTTCACCTCGTTCAGGCCGGGCAGGGAGCCGCGCGCCGCGCTCTCGCTCATCATAGCGTACGCGTTTACCGCGCATGTTTTTTTCCTTATTCTTGAGTTTTTCACCGCGTACTACAGCGGCATACCGGCGTACCGGCACTCGCTCGGGTCCCTGTTCTTCGGTGCCGACGGCGGCGCGGGCTTCATGCCGGTCATGGCGTTGTCCGCCGCGTGCGGCGCGGGAGCGCTTGTCATTCTCCTGATGCCGCGTCTCAGGAAAAACAACGGCGCCATGATGGCGGCCGCTGTCCTGGTGTTCGCGAGCATCCTGTTCGAGAAGGGGATCGGGTTCGTGCCGGCCGGGTTCAATCCATCTCCCGCGGGCGCGCTCGCGGAATACGTTCCTACGCTGCCGGAGCTTGCGATCACGGCCGGGATCTGGGCGGCGGGGCTCCTGGTGCTGTCGGCCCTTTTTAAAATCACCGTGTCGGTGCGGGAGGAGGCGTGATGAACGGACAGGCGCTGCTGATACTGGCGTACGCGGCCCTCGCAGTATTCGTCATTGTGGCCGTGTACCGGACCTGGAAGACGGCGCGCATGCCCGTGCACCTGCGCTGGGAGCTCGCGCCCGTGCCGCGCGAAAAGGGGAAGGCCGCGTACGGCGGCTCCTACTACGAGGAGTTCGAATGGTGGACCAAAAAACGCTCGGTTTCCCGCACGGGCGAGATCCTGTACATGCTGAAGGAGATCCTTTTTTTAAAAGCCGTGTGGGAGCGGAACAGGAAGCTATGGATCTTTTCGTTCGCGCTTCATTCGGGCATATACCTTCTCGTGTTCATGCTGCTCGTTCTCTGCGCCGACCTCGCGCTGATCCCGCGCCGCGCGGTTGACGAGGCGCTCCGGGCGGCCGCCTTCGTCCTCGCCGCCGCGGGCTACGCGATCGGCGCCTTCGGGTCCGCGGGGCTCTTCGTGAAGAGGCTCGTCGATCCCTCGCTCGAGCCGTTCACCACGCCGGCCGCCCGCTTCAACCTGCTCTTTCTTCTCGCGATGTTCGCGAGCGGCGGGGCCGCCTGCCTCATGGCCGGCGATTACCCGGCCGGCATGCAGCTTTTTCTTTTGAGCTTCTTTACCGGCGACGGCAGCTTCGCGCTCCACCCGGTCCTCGCGGCGCATGTCGCGATAACGGCGCTCTTCGCCGCGTACCTGCCCTTCACCTTTATGATACATTTCCTGGCCAAGTATTTCACCTACCATGAGATCCGGTGGAACGACGAGCCGATGAACGATGCCATGGCGAAGAAGATGGAGGCCCAGCTCGGCCGGGGGCTGACCTGGTCCGCCCCCCACGTGCGGGGCGGCGGGGGGAAAGCCTGGGCCGACGCCGCCAGAGAGGTAAACGGAAATGAAAAAAAATCTTGATATAAACGACATCGCATCATGCCCGCAGGGCGACCTCGTCGAGCCCTCGGCAGGGGACCTCGCGCCCCTGCCGCCGCCCTATGATGAAGAGCCGGCGTGGAAGAGGATAACGGACGAGCAGAGGGGGCGCCTGGTCTGCAACCTGGACGGGTTTATCGGCATGGGCCTTCCCCGGCCGGAAAGCCCGGAGCAGGAGAGGGCATATGTAGAGAAGTTCGTCGCGGGTTTAAAGAAGCTGTTAAGCCGCGACGACAACTGGGCTTTCCTCCAGCCGCTCCTCCTGTCGCTGGATTACTGCGCGCGGTGCCAGACCTGCGTGTCCGCCTGCCCGGTGTACGAGGAGAGCGGCCGTGCCGACCTGTACCGGCCCACGTACCGCTCCGAGGTGTTCCGCCGCCTTGTCAACCGGTACGCGCGGCCGTTCGGCCGGCTCCGCTCGCTGTTCTTGGACTCGGACATCGGCCTGAACTGGACCCTCATCACGCGGCTGTACGAGCTCGCGTACCGGTGCACCCTGTGCCGTCGCTGCGCCCAGGCCTGCCCGATGGGCGTGGACAACGCCCTGATAACGCGGGAGCTCCGCAAGCTCTTCAGCCAGGAGCTCGGCTGGGCCCCGCGCGAGCTCCATGAGAAGGGCACGGTCCTCCAGCTCGAAAAGGGCTCCTCCACGGGCATGACGCCGAAGGTGGTGCGGGAGAACGTCGAGTTCCTGGACGAGGACTTCTCCGAGCAGACCGGCATCAGGATCGAGACGCCGTGGGACCGGGAGGGGGCCGACGTGCTCCTGATACACAACGCGGGCGAGATACTCTCCTGGCCCGAGAACCCGGCGGCCTTCGCGATTTTGATGAACGCCGCGGGGATCAGCTGGACCCTCTCCTCCGAGGACCCGGGCTACGACGGTGTAAACTACGGCCTGTTTTATGACGACGTGCAGCTCGCGCGGGTCGCGCTCCGGCACGCGGAGATCGCGAAAAAGCTCGGCGTGAAAAAAATCGTGATGGGGGAGTGCGGACACGAGCACAAGGCCTTAATGACCATCGCGGACCGGATCCTGACCGGCGGCCTGAATATCCCCCGGGAAAGCTCGATGACTTTTTTGGAGAACATTGTTTTCAGCGGGAAGATAGATCTTGATCCCTCCCGCAACGATTTCCCCGTGACCCTGCACGATCCCTGCAACATCGTGAGGAACCTGGGCATCGTGGAGCCCCAGCGCCGCATACTCCGGAAGCTCTGCCCGGGGTTCCGCGAGATGACGCCGCACGGCGTTGACAACTATTGCTGCGGCGGCGGGAGCGGCCTGGCCGTGATGTCCTCGGCGAATTTCAGGGACTGGCGGGTCAGCGTCGCGGGCAGGAGAA
>JAKJGD010000456.1 GCA_022704585.1 Spirochaetota bacterium
GTTGCGGCGGTACTGGTGGCGAGCCTCTGGATACCGACGGTCGACAACCTGTTCAATATAGCCCCTTGGCTTACCGGGAACGAGAGCAGCCAGCTCTCGAAGCTGCCGGAACTCAGGGCGAACCTGAAATCCGCCGCGGAGTTCCAGAAGAAATACGTCAAATTCTTCCTGGACGATTTCGGTTTCAGGAATGCGCTCATCCGCTGGAACAGCCTTCTCCGGCTCGAGTTCCTCCGCGTGAAGCGATTTCCCAAGGTGCTGGTCGGCAAGGACGACTGGCTCTATCTCATCAAGGACGATGACGGCAACAACGTCCTCGATTATTACCGCGTGACCCGTCCGTTCGCAAGCGAGCGGGAAGTGGCGGAATGGGCGCACCCGCTTCTCGAAATGAAGAAGCAGTGCGACCGCAGGGGGATACGGCTGCTGGTGGTGTTCGCTCCGATGAAAACGAGGGTCTATCCCGAATACATGCCCGACAACCTGGAGCCGCTGAGGAGCGTGACCCGGCTCGACCAGGTGAAGGCCTATCTCGGGAAAGGCTCCGGTGTTGACTTCATCGACCTGGGACCGGCGGTGCTGGAAGCGAAGAAGCTCCACCGTGTCTATTTCAAGCATGACGTCCACTGGAACACCTATGGCGCCTTTTACGGGTACCGCGCCATGATGGAGGAGCTGGGCCGCGGCAACCCCGCCCTGAAGCCTCTGGCGATTGACGCGTATGCGATAGAGCCCCGAGTTTTTCCCGGGGGAGACCTCGCCGGCATGCTCGGCCTGAAAGACCGTTTCGAGGAGGAATACTTCATATTTACGCTGAAATCGGGGAGCAGGGTGAAACGTTTGCCGGTGCCGTACGCTGCAAAAGTCAGCCGGTTGAGCAACGCCTACGAGTCGGCGGACCGCTCCCTGCCGCGTGTCGTCGTGTTCCATGACTCGTTTTTCAATTTTATCAAGCAGTTCATGTCCGAGCACTTCAGCCGCATGGTCTGCTTCCAGAGCTATAACCGCGTCGATTTTTCGATCGTTGACCGCGAGAAGCCCGACATGTTAATCTACGAAATGGTTGAGAGCTTCACCCAGAAGTCGCCCTCGTACGTCACCCCGATGAACTTCTGAGCGCGAGGGGACACAAATTGTTATTGTAATTTTATAACACCGGTTTATTGTTGTACCGCCCGGTTATTCGTTCCGGCACCAATCAGTTCCAATCGGCCCGACCGGCGCCCCGTGAAGCGGGGCCGCACGCGGTCCGTGTCCGATCATCAAGATCTTGAGCGGGGATTCTCTCATGAAGAAAACAGCTATCGCATGCGCGTTATGCGCGCTTCTGTCCGTCCCTGCCCTCGCGGCCGACAGGATGGTCATGGCGGTCATGGATTTCGAGGCCAGGGACATCCCGAAGGCCGACGCACTCAAGATATCCGAGCTGATCCGCAACGAGATGATCAACAGCAACGAGTACGTGATGATCGAGAGGGCCCAGCTAGGGAAAATATTAAAAGAGCAGGGCTTCCAGATGACCGGCTGCGTGGACGTGAGCTGCGCCGTGCAGGTGGGCAAGCTTCTGAGTGCGCGTAAAATTCTCGTGGGGAGCGTGATGCGCCTGGGCGAGAAGATCGTCATAACCGGCCGGATCGTGGACGTCGAAAAGGGCATCGACGAATTCGGGCAGAAGGCGACCGCGGACTCTCATGAGGAGCTGGTCACGGCGGTGGAGAAGTTCTGCGAAGGCCTTACCGCGCGGATTACCGGCAAGGCCCCGAAAAAGAAGGCAGCCGAAAAGAAAAAAGAGGAGTACACGTACCGGGTCTATAATTACGGGTCGACATACGATGCGGTAAGCGATCCCACGCCGTGGCTTGCCCTCGGATCTGGACTTGCGGGCGGGGTCGTGTGCCTCGGCGGCTATCTCAGCTACAAGACCAAGGCAAAGTTCCTGAACATGCAGATAGACAGCGCAAACTTCATGCTCGCCAGCAGCGCAGGCACGTGGCCCGAATTGACGCTGTATTCGATCATAGACATGCAGAACAAGAAAAACGACCTGCGTAAGCTGGCCCGCACCCGCGATACGGTCTATTACGTGGGAGCGGGCCTTGGCGGGTTCTCGGCGCTGATGCTGATAACGTTCATCGGCCGCTACATCCACTACACCTACATGGCGGACGCGGGCGCCGGCCCCGGCAGCGTGGCGCTCATTGTCCCGCCCCTGTCGTGCGGCGTCGATAACCGGACCGGGAAAGCGGTGATGGCGTTCGGTCTGGGCCTTTCGATGCGAATGTAACAACCGCGTTATTCTTTCTTGCCGAATTTCAGAAGTCCGAGCTTCAGCTCGCCGTACCGCACATACGCGTACGCATACAGCATGATCCAGAATCCGGCGCCCGCTACAATCGCGTTTTTAATGCAAAACATAAGCCTGAAGTTCATGAACGGGAGCTGCGTGTCATATAAAAAGACGAATGCGAACCCGATCAGACGGCCAAGGACCAGGTAGAGTACAAGAAGTATTGCCGGAACGACGATGATCGCGAGAATCACCCTGTTCCGCTGAGCGCCATCCATTTTCTCCTCCGTAATGGTATTATGCCCGGGATTATTCCCGCCTGCCGCTCCCCGAGATATACGCATAAACCGGCACGGCTGCCAGCTGGACCGCGACCGACGCCAGGGCCAGCACCGAGAGGGACAGTCCCCGCATGACCGAGAGGTCGTACAGGGCGCCCAGTGCCCAGGACCCGGCAAACCACATGATGCCATATCCCGCGTTGAATATGCCGAATGCTGACGCGCGCCGCCCGTGC
>JAKJGD010000457.1 GCA_022704585.1 Spirochaetota bacterium
CCTCCTGCAGCTTCAGGAGAAGGTCCAGGATCTGGGCCTGTATGGTCACATCAAGCGCCGTCGTCGGCTCGTCCGCGATCAGGATCGACGGCGAGGTCGAGAGCGCCATGGCGATCATCGCCCGCTGGCGCATGCCGCCCGACAGCTCGTGCGGATAGGAGCGGAGCCGCTTTGCCGCGTCGGGTATGCCCACGCTGTTGAGCAGCTCGGCCGCGTACTCGTCCGCCTCCCGCCGGGACTTTCCCAGGTGCAGCATGATGCTCTCGGCGATCTGGTAGCCCACGGTAAACACGGGGTTGAGCGAGGTCATCGGCTCCTGGAAGATCATCGCGATCTCCTTCCCCCGTATCTTCCGTATCTCGTCCTCCTCCATCCGGACGATGTCCCTGCCGTCGTACATGATGTTCCCCGAATGGATGACACCCGGCGGCGGGACCAGCCTGAGGATCGAATACGCCGTGACCGACTTGCCGCAACCGGACTCGCCCACGAAACCCATGGTGCGGCCCCTGTGCAGCTTAAACGACACGTCACGCACGGCCAGCACGTCGCCGCCGGACATGGCGAACTTCACGCTCAGATGGTTGACTTCAAGTATGGGGGAAGAGTCTTTCTTCATGTGATGTTCCTGCTGCGGCGCGTCACGTCGAAGCCGCCGGCCACAAGCCGGTCGAACAGGGCCTCGCGGTCCGCGTCTTTTATCACGCACTTGTGGATGGTCGAGTCGCGGTATGCGAGCAGCTCGACCCGGTTCACGTCCACCACCTGCAGCTTGCCCGGCTCGACCTCCTCGGCCCGCTTCTCGCCGGTCTCGCTGAAGGCTATTTTCGTAATTCCGCAGCCCTGCACGCCGGTAACGAAGGCGTCCAGGCTGTCGTAGAGAATTTCACGCTGCATCGCTCGCTCCGGATACGAATAGGTAAATTGCAGGGGAAGTTTAGCCGGGTGCGACTATCCTGTCAAGAGTTTCTGCGGCGGCACAATGAGCACCTGCTGTAATTGGCTTGACGACATTCGGAAAAACCTGTATATTTAACAGGTCTTGTTTTGATTGGCCGGCTTATCGGGCCCGCCCCGTTTTTTTATCCGGGAAGGCCGATAACACCCGCCGGTCACTCAAAGCGCACCATGGTTCTGTCACCATCACATCTCGCAGATGACCGCCGTACTATTCTTCGTACGCTCGTTTATCGCACCGTGCATAAGAACGGGCATCTTGAATAGTGAAGCAGCGGCAGGCGGGCGGCTTCCGGGGGCAGACATTACCCCGGATTAATCCCGGGAATCAGGCGTCAGAGGCCATACGTAACCATCGAGGAAATATGCCGGCGCACTATTTCGTCATACTGCTTCATCTTGCCGCCTTCATGCCGGATTTCGATCCGGCCGCATGGGTCAGGGACCATGCATATGGCCGCCATCCGGAGGCCGCTGCCGCCCCCGGCGGGCACAGGCCCGATGGCTCCGCTGCCGTACCGCCCCTCGTCATGGCGGGATATACCCCGGGAACCGGGCCGTTCGCGGCGGCGCGCGCACCCGGCACCGGGCCGGGAGGAGCGATACCGTCCGCGCCCCGCCGGTTTCCGCCGTCTGCCGTTGGGGCCCTGCTGCTCGCGGCACTGTCAGCCGTCACGGTATTCGTCTGGGCCTGGATACTCAACAGGAGGGTGCGCGCCCGCACCAGTGAGCTGAAAGGGGAGCTGGAGCTCCGCAGGCAGGCCGAGAATGGGCTCCGGATAAGCAATACCCTGCTCCGGACCCAGCAGGAAACAGCGCTTGACGGTATCCTGGTCGTGGACCGCGGGAGGAACATCCTTTCGTATAACCGGCGCTTTGCTGAAATGTGGGGCATCTCCGAGGACATCCTGGGATCGCGATCCGACGAAAAGGCCCTGGCGCATGTCCTTGGCCAGCTCGTGCAGCCCGCCGAGTTCATTTCCCGCGTGGAGCACCTGTACGATAATCCCTCCGAAACAAGCAGCGACGAGCTGCCCCTTGCCGACGGCCGCATTTTCAAGCGCTACTCGTCCCCGGCCGTCAGCGAAACGGGCGAATACTTGGGCCGCGTGTGGTACTTTCGCGATCTAACACAGGAACACAACGCCATGAAGCAGATCCTGAATTCCGAGATCATGTACCATACCCTGTTCGAGAACGCCAATGACGCCATCTTCATCATGAAGGGCGAGGTTTTCAACGACTGCAACGCGAAAACCTGCGAAATATTCGGCTGCCGGAGGGAGGACATCGTGGGGAGCAGGCCGTACGATTTTTCGCCTCCGGTTCAGCCGGACGGTATGAATTCAATTGAAAAAGCACGCGGAAAAATCGAGGCGGCCCTTGCCGGCGCTCCCCAGTTCTTCGAATGGGTCCACACGAGGCTGGACGGGACGCCATTTGACGCGGAGGTATCCCTCAACCGTGTCGACATCATGGGCCGGCCCTTCATCCAGGCGATCGTGCGGAACATCACGGACCGCAAGCGTGCGGAACGGGAATTGCGGCACGAGCACGATTTCAACATGACCCTGGTCAACACCTTCCCCGCGTTCCTCGTCGTGATCAGCGGCGAGGGGAAAACCATCATGATGAACCGGTTCATGCTCGCGTCGCTCGGATACCAGGAAGAGGAGGTGATCGGCAGGGATTACCTTGCTACGTTCGTGCCCGAAAGCGACAGGGACGGCGTGCGGGGCGTGTTCAGGCAGATCATCCACGACGGGAAGCAGACCACAAGCGAAAACAGGATCGTGGCCAGGGACGGCCGCGAAATACTGGTCGAGTGGCACGGCCAGTCGGTG
>JAKJGD010000458.1 GCA_022704585.1 Spirochaetota bacterium
ATCCTGAAAAAATCCCTGGACGATATCGAGCGCCTGAAGCAGGCCGGTACCGTCAAACAGGCGACGCCGCCGGCAGCGCCTGTGTCGTAGAAGCAAATACGCGGTCTCCGGCCGGCAGCGCGGTGTAACGGGCCGCCGGCCGGGGATCAGTATCTTCCCGGTTAAGGCATCGTGACAGGTTCCTGCCCGGCACTCACCTGATCCTTTATCCCCGTCTCGCGGAAAACATGATGCAGTAACGGCAATCAGGAAAACCCTGACAAATAAAAAAAATATTTTTTATTGAACAGGCCCGATTTATGCATTACTATTAATCGGGGTGGAGGAAGAATGGGGTCATCTTTGTAAAAGGAATGGCCCTCAATGGTAAAGAAGAGCACACTGAACGATTTTTTTCTTTCCAGTTACTATGATCTGGAATATCTCGAATTCAAAAAAGCTCAGTTCATGCTTCGTTTCTGCATGATATTCCTCGGGCTTTTGCTGACGCTGGCTGTCCTGGCCGCGGTCATGAACGCGGAACAATTCGCACGGTATATACTCATCATCCTCCCGACCCTGGCCGTCATGCTGTTCGCGCTGTACCTGATAAAGGCCGGGAGGGCCGCCGTGGCGACGAATATGCTGGCCGTGTCCTCGACCATCGTCATTATTGTCGGCTTCTTTTTCAGGCCGCCGTACCTTGCCGGCGTTTCACTCGGTTATTTCATGTACATGAGCCTTGTTTTCATCACGCTCTTTTCGAACCTCTGGTTTTCGCTGCCCGCGTTCATCAGTTTTATCACTGCCCATATCGTATATTATGCGGTGATGTCCCCGGGGATAACGGTTGCCGAGATGTCGGAGATGGCCAGGACAACCATGCTGGACGGCGTCGTATCACTGTCGATGGTCTATGCGGTAAGCCTTTCCGCCTCGCGCATACTCAACCAGGCGATAGCCCGGAGCAGGAACGAGAGCGAGATGAACAGGAAACAGTACACCGAGATCAAGGACCTCAACGAGGCGATACGCTCGGCTTCGAACAGGGTGACCGACTCCATCCGGGTCATGTCGTCCATCGTGGAGAAGAACGCGGTAGCCGCGCAGAGCCAGGCGGCGTCCGTCGAGGAGCTGACCGCGACCATGGAGGAGATATCCGGCAGCATCAACAGCGTGACGGGAGCGGTCCATGATCAGAACGGGTCGATCGGCGGGCTCGTGGACAGCATCGGGAGCATGTCCGGCTCGATTGACGCGATGGAACTGTACGGCACGGAGATAGCGGGCCTGTTTACCACCCTCATGGAGCGGGGCGAAGAGGGACGGAAGGCCACCGAGCTGCTTGACATAACCAACAACAAGATCATGACCAACTCCAACAACATTCTCTCCGTGGTGAGCATCATGGAGGATTTTTTCGAGAAGATCAACCTGCTGGCGCTCAACGCTTCGATAGAGGCGGCCCGGGCCGGGGAGCACGGCCGAGGGTTTGCGGTCGTGGCGGAGGAGATCGGCAAGCTGTCCGACACGTCCGCCCGCGACCTGAAGCAGATATCGGCCCTGATCGAGACAAACAAGACGGACGTCGAGACCGGCAACAGGACCATCATCGATATAATCGGCTTCATCCGGGTGCTCCTGGAAAACATTGCGCATATACGCCTCAAGACCGACGAGGCCAACAGCGAGGTGCACCGTCAGAAGATGATAAAGGACGAGATGAACACGAGGACAAAAGACGTCAAGGAGCGCGCCGACCAGATCGAGCACTCCATAGGCGAGCAGAAGATCGCGATCGAGGACGTTGTCAAGTCCATCGACGAAACGAACAAGACCATCCAGTCGAACACCATGAGAACCGAGGAGCTCCGCCGGAGCGCCGAGGAATTGACCGCCGTGTCCAAAAATCTCAACCTCGCGTTCGCACACGGGGGGACGGGCCGCGGCACTGCTTGAACATCACAGATCGGGTGCGATTTCCGACCGGATTACTATTAATTCTTGACATTATCTTGTGAATCGGCAATGATAGACGGGAGGTTCCGGCAGGCCCGAAGGAGAAGGGGCGGCCCGGATCCCACACCCGGGGGGGTGCCATGGTCAAAAGCCTTGCCGCGGATGTCGTCATCGTCGGAGCCGGCACTGCCGGATCATACACGGGATGGAAGCTCGCTCAGGCGGGCCATTCTGTTATCATCGTGGAACGGAACCGGCGTGGAATGCTCGGCCGGAACATCGGGATATTCCACATGGACGAGATACGGTTCGACCGGTACGGCATACCCGTGCCGAAAGGCAGCGAGCTGATCGCCTACCATCCCGAGGGGCTGGCATGGCCGCCGGACGGGAACCGCGCCAAGCGGGTGCGCTATGCCTTCTACGTGATGGAGCTCCCCCTCTTTATAAACCGCATGCAGAAATACGCCGAGGACGCCGGTGCCCGCATCATGTTCGAAACCGGCGCGGAGGCCCCGATCATCCACCACTCCGCCGTGAGCGGTGTGCGCGTGCTCTCGGGGGGGCCAGAGGATCGAGATAAACTCGCGTATCGTGATCGATGCCTCCGGAACGGAGTCGGCCGTGAGGACCGGGCTTCCCTGGAGCATGGGAATGGAAACAGACCCCATCAAGGAGGGGGAATTCCTCTATGTCATATTGCAGTACTGGGACGATATCGCCGGCAAGGAAACGGGGGATTTCCCGAGCGGGCTCAACTTTTACCCGTACCATAAGGCCTTCGTCAACCCGAGCTACGGCACCGGCGCGATCGTTGGTATAGGGCAGTCGGGGAGCCTGGAACAGGCTGAGCGGGTG
>JAKJGD010000459.1 GCA_022704585.1 Spirochaetota bacterium
TTCATGAATTCTTTCATGAACGAGATCAGGCAGAGCATTACGGACGGCACCTTTGAAAGTACATACAACAAATGGATGACCATTTATAAAAATGGCGACAAATAATTTCAATTGTACAAAAATCTTATTGACCGCCTTTAATTCAAGTAAATTATCTTGACATTAAAATAGAATCAAATATATTGTTGCGAGCAGTTATTTTATCCATTTTGACATACATTTAGCATAATGAGGGGGCACTGAGTTCATGGATATTACCACCAGATCCAAGGGAGATGTCGTGGTGCTTGATATAGCGGGCGAGATCGATCTTTACAATGCGCCTGAAATAAAAGACATCATTAATAAGCTCATCGAAGAGAGAAAATACAACGTCGTCATCAATCTGGAAAAAGTTTCCTATATCGACTCATCCGGGATCGGTGCTCTTATTTCCAGCCTCTCGAATCTCAAGAAATATCAGGGCGGCCTGAAGATAATAAACGTATTCGCCTCGGTCCGGAAGGTATTCGAGTTAACAAAACTTACTTCATTTTTCGAGATATTTGATTCAGAGGATGATGCAATACGGTCCTTTGCCGGTTAACGGCCGCTTCGATATACACAGAAATTCATCACCGGTAACATTAACTTTAACACGAACGAGGTCATCATGGCACGCATCAAGAATTTTTCCGTTATAGTTATTTCCTGGCCTGCAAGCAGATCCCCATACGCGAAATGGCAACTGCGAAGAAGGACATTGCCGCTGCCCAGAACGTGAAGGCGGACAAGTACGCTCCCGAGGAGCTCAATGCCGCCACGACCAAGCTGTACGAAAGCCAGTCACAGGTGCAGGCGACGAAAGTGGACGACGCCAAGAAGTCCGCGATCGAGGCGGACAACCTGGCGCTCAGCGCATACAACAAGGCGCTCCCCCTCATGGCGAAGGACACCATCGGCATAGCCGAGAAGAGCCTGGACGAGGCGGGTGAGGCGTACGCCGAGCAGCTTGCCCCGGACCAGTACCGCGACGCCGAGAACAAGCTCAAACAGGCCAACGAGCTCTTCCAGAGCAAGCAATACCAGGAATCCTACGAGATGGCGCTGAAGGCTGATGCGGCGGCGAAGAATGCCCGGAACGTGGCGCTCGGCAAAAAGGACGTGCTCCGCGATTCCATAGGCGAAGTGAAGACCATCCTCGATGAAGCTGAAAAATACGGCGCGAAAAAATATGCTGCCGATAAATTCAATCTCGCGGCCGAGAACGTGCTCATCGCCGAGCAGGCCTACAATGACCAGGACCTCAAGAAGGGCTTTTCCGCCGTCGAGGTCGCCAAGATGAACGCGGACCAGGCGCTCATAGCCGCGCTGAAGGGTACGGCAAACGACAAGATTGCACTTGCCGACAAGGTCATCGCCCAGGCCGAGAAATCGAAGAAAGCCGCCGGCAAGAAGGCGGATATAGACGCGGCGAAGGAAGCGCTCGCTGACGCGAAAGCGAAACTGGCCGAGGCCAAGTACCGCGAGTCGATCGACGCGGCGGACGAGGCGCTCCGGCTGGCGTATGCCGCCATGGGCATGAACCCCGACGGAACGCTGATCGGCGAGGGCGGCGAGGGGACCGGTGGAAAAGACCAGCTGCTTGACGACAAGGACTACTGGCTCTACACGGTCCAGTACCGGCAGCATTACAAGGACTGCCTCTGGTATGTTGCGAAAAAATACTATAAAAACGGCATGCTGTGGAAGAAAATATATGATGCGAACAAGGATCAGATTAGCGATCCTGATCTGATTCTTCCCGGCTGGGTGCTGAAAGTTCCGAAACCCGGCAGATAGGGGGCCGCTCGGAGCGCTCCACGCAGGTCCGCAAGCAGCATGCCGACCTGCCGCTGGAGCGCGCGGGAAGCGATCCCGGGCCGCGGCCGTCTATTCCGCAATACACCCGATGCCGTTAACGCGGCATGACGACACGCATGAGAACGGGCATGTTCCGCAGATGGCATTTCGCGGACGTGCCGGGTCATGGTCGGCGGCGGACTGGCTTTATTTCATCTGGTGAATAAGGTATTATGAAAAAGAATAATAAAAAAACCGAAAAGGATACCGGCGAAGATTCCGTTTCCGATGAACTTTCCGATGCCGAGCCCCCGGAAGTGGGTGAGGATAACGCCGATCTCGACCTAGAAGAGATAGACCTTGATATCCCCAAGCTGCGGTCTAACGCGAAGAAGAAGGACTTCGCCGGGTATTCCGACTCATCGATATCCTGGTACCTGGACCAGATCAACAAGATCCCGCTTCTGAGCCGCGAAGAGGAGGACAGGCTCGCCCGCGGCGCTCGCGACGGGGACGAGAACTCGAAAAACAGGCTGATCAAGGCCAACCTCTGCTTCGTGGTATCTATTGCCAAGAAATACCAGACAAGCGGCATATCCCTCCTGGACCTCATCAATGAAGGCAACATGGGGCTTATCAAGGCGGCGGAGAAATTTGACCCGGACCGCGGGTTCCACTTCATTTCGTACGCCGTGTGGTGGATCCGCCAGGCCATCCTGCAGGCGCTCGCCGAGCAGAGCCGCATCGTCCGCGTGCCGCTCAACCGGGCCGGGACGCTCCACCGCATCGGCAAGCGTTCCTCGATGCTGCTGCAGGAGCTCGGGCGGGAGCCCACACCCTCGGAGATCGCCGAGGGAATGGACATCACCATCGAGGAAGTCCAGAAGACCCTCAGCATCTCGCAGACGCACCTGTCCCTCGATGCGCCCATCACCCCGGGCGAGGACAACCGGCTGCTCGATTACCTGCCCGAC
>JAKJGD010000460.1 GCA_022704585.1 Spirochaetota bacterium
GGGGCACATGCCGTGCCGCCGGCAGGCCTGGTTGGTAACCGAGCGGACGAGCGACAGGAACAGGGCTGCGGGCACGCCGTGGCCGGTCACGTCGCCAATAAATATCCCCAGACCGCCCTCATCAAGCACCGTGAATGAAAAATAATCGCCGCCCACCGCCTCCAGGGGAAGATACCGGTAATCTATCTCGAGCGGATGGTAGGAGGGTATGACCTTAGGCATCAGCGCCTTCTGTATGAGCCGGGCGCTCTCCAGCTCGCTCATCATGGCCTCGTTCCGCGCCCGGAGGTTGTTTTCGCTGATCCGCAGCTCGTTCTCGACCTGCTTCCGCACGATGATTTCCTGGATCATCTTCTTGTTGATCTGTTTAAGCTCGTAGGTGCGCTCCTGGACCTTGAGTTCAAGCTTCTCCTGGTGGAATTTGAGCTCGTCCTCCATCCGCTTGCGCTCCGTGATGTCACGCCCGATCCCCTGGACCGCATACGGCTTCTGGCCGCGGTAAATCAGTGACCCCATGATCTCGACGAATATATAGCTGTCGTCTTTCGTTTTAAGCTCAAATACCGCCTCCTGCTTCTGCGTTCCGGTTTCATAAATCTCCTTGAAAATATCGGTGAGAAGCGGGAGCTGGTCATCGGTGATGAGGGACTGGAAATCGCGCGTCAGGAGCTCCTGTTTCGTGTAGCCGAGGACCTTCTGGACCGCCATATTGGCATCGATAAAATTTCCTTTCAGGTCATGAATATACACCATGTCCTGGGACCGCTCGAACAGGGAGTTATACCGCTCTTCGCTCTCCTTGAGATCCTGAAGCGCCTTTTTCCTTTTCCGGATATCCCTGGCGCTCCCCTGAATTCCGGTCGGATCGCCCTTTTCATCGAGGATCCAGGTCACTGACACTTCGATATCTATTACCGAGCCGTCTTTCGCGTACAGCTGCAGTTCCATCGTCCTGATCTTCGGCCGGTCCGCCACCCACCGTTTCAACTCCCTCACGATAACACCATCGACATAATCCGCGTGTTCCGGCAGTATATACTCCCGCACCGGTATCTTCAGAACTTCCTCGGGGGTATAGCCTGCAAGGGCCGTTATGGAGGGGCTCACATAGGTGAAGCGGCCCTCAAGCGTCATCGTGAAAATCACGTCGTAGGAATTTTCGGCCAGAAGGCGATAGAGCTCTTCGCTCCGTTTCAGGGATACGAGGGATTGCTGGCAATCGCTATTGGAAGACTCCAACTCGGCGATACGCCGCTCCAGCTCTACCATGCTCGAGCCAATATTTTCTTTTTTTGTTGTCATCGAGGTATGAGCCTGACCCCATGTGCCGGTGATGTTCCAGGCCCGCCCCGTGCAGGACTGCACGGGGACGATCAACGCGGGCCAACGTGCCGTTATCAGATAGAAAGCACCTCTATCTCGACGCGCCTGTTTTCCTGTCTTCCATCTTCGCTTTTATTTGATGCTATAGGTTTCATCTTCCCGTATCCCTTCGCTGCCAGCCTCTCCATTGCGATGCCGTTGCCGACCAGGTAGGAGACTACCGACTGTGCCCGCTGCATGGACAGCTTCTGGTTGGCCTTGTCGGTGCCGACATTATCGGTATGCCCGCTGATTTCAACCCTCAGGGTGGGATTTTCCTTCATGAGCTTGATTATCCTGTTAAGCTCGTACTTTGATTCCCGTAAAAGCTTGTAGCTCCTGAACTCGAAGAACATGTTATTAAGAACGATATTGGCCCCGACAACGATCGGCTCCAGCAAAATGTCCTCGTTGATCTCCTTGTACTGCTGGAGGCCGGTCAGGTCGATTTTTCTCGAATAAAACAGGTATCCGGGGCTCTTCACGGAAAAATCGCAAATTTTACCCTTCGCGAGGATGACGATATACTTCCCATCGTCCTTGTTGCTGTACACGGTAATGGGCTTGTCGTCCTTCCTGATATCGGTGATGTTCAGCTCGGCGAAGAGGGTCTTTGACGTCTTCCGCTTGTCCCGCACCGTGCCCTTGACGACCACGACCTTTGTCTGCTGAAGATTTTCCGGGATTGGCACGGAAACGATCCTCCGTATGCCCTCGCTCCCGGATTCATCCTGGCCGCCCACCCCCTTTGTGTAATACATGATCTCGCCGGACGCCGGTATGGCGATAAGGCTGTCCTCGCCCTTCGTGTTGATGAAGCTGCCCAGGTTGATCGGCCTGCCCCAGCCGCCCTGCTCGGTCCGCTCCGTCTTGTACAGGTCATACCCCCCCGAGCCGCCGGGACGCGACGAGCTGAAGATGAGCGAAATATTGTCCGCAAGTATCACGGGCCCGAATTCGCAGAACTCGGTGTTGACCGGCGCCGGTATCTTGCGCGGTTCGGTCCATTTCCCGTCCACCTTCTCGGAATAGAAAATTCCCAGCTTATCCTTGCAGGTCGTCTTCTCCGGGCACTCCCTCGTGAAATAGAGCGTTTTCCCGTCCGGTGACAGCGAGGCGAATCCCTCGTACCCCGGGGTATTGACCGGAGCACCCATGTTTTCCGGGTCGGACCAACGGTCACCTTCCCGCTGGGAAACCCACAGGTCGCAGTTCCCCAGACCTCCGCTCCTGTCGGAGGTGAATATGAGGTAGTTCTGGTCGTAGGTAATAAAACAACCGCCGTCGTTGTACCGCGAATTGATGTTATCGAGAGCGACAGGGCTGCTCCATTTATCGTATACTTTCTGCTTGGCGTATATTTTGTATTTTCTCGGTTCGTCGATATCGGCCTGGTATATCATGGTGCGCCCGTCCGCCGATATGG
>JAKJGD010000461.1 GCA_022704585.1 Spirochaetota bacterium
TGGGCGGAATCGGCGCGGCGACGCCCGAAAGCCTGGGCCCGGTCATTGGCGGCATATCCGATAAATTGAAAGAATTCGAAAAAAAATTCGATGAAAGAAAAAACGTGTTACTGGAGGTGTTGTAAATGGCCCTGATAGATGTAGTCGAATGGAAAAATAAACCGGGTGAAGTGCTGTACCGTTTTCAGGAGGGTGCCATATCACTCGGAGCGCAGCTGATCGTCATGGAAAATCAGGAGGCGATCTTCTTCCGGGAAGGACGCGCCCTTGACAGCTTTGGACCGGGCCGGCACACCCTCAAGTCGGGCAACATTCCGATCCTCGAGAAGCTCATCAACATTCCCTTCGGCGGCAAAACGCCGTTCCCGGCGGAGGTATACTTTATCAATAAGACCGAGATCCCCAACCTGAAATGGGGGACCAAGACACCTATCGACCTGCAGGATCCGCTCTACAACATCGCGGTCCCGATACGGGCGTTCGGAAATTTCTCGATAAAAATAAAAGATACGAAGTCCTTTCTCACCATGGCCATTGGCACGTGGCAGGCGTATACAACCGAGGCGATTGAAACCACGCTCCGCGACCAGGTCATCCTGCCCAAGCTGTCTGACCTGATTACAGAGCTGATGGAAAAGGAGAAGATAACAATCCTGAAGCTCGCGCCCTATTATGACGAGATCGGCAGCTTCGGTAAAGCGAAGATTCTGGACGATTTTGCCAGCTACGGGCTCGAGCTGGTCAGGTTCGCGGTTGAGTCGATCAACGTTCCCCAGGAAGACGAATCGGTCAAGCGTCTCAAGAAGGCCCTAGCGGACAAGGCCGAGATCGGCATCATGGGCCAGGACGACTACAAGATGAAGCGGACCTTCGACACAATGGAGAAGGCGGCCGGAAGCGACGGGATGTCCGGCGGCATGATGGGGGCCGGCATGGGCGTCGGCATGGGCCAGCAGATGGCGGGCATGATGGGCGCGGCCATGGGCGGCGCGACCGGACAGGGCGCCAAGGTCGCATGCCCGCACTGCAACGCGCAGAACCCTGCAGGGGCTAAATTCTGCGCATCGTGCGGAAAGGAGATCGTGACCGGCATGGCGTGCCCCAAGTGCAAGGCGAAGATACCCGCCGGCTCGAAGTTCTGCCCCGAGTGCGGGGCTAACCTCGAGGGAAGCGCCTGCGTCAAGTGCGGCGCCAAGCTGCAGCCGGGCGCGAAGTTTTGCCCCGAGTGCGGGGCCCAGCAGGGTTAATCCGTTATGTCGGCATCGCAATGCCCCTCGTGCGGGGCGCCAGTCGAGGTGAAGAACAGGTTCAGCAAGGTGCTCGTCTGCTCATACTGCGGGACGCACCTGCGTCTGACGGGAGACGGGTTCGACGCGACAGGCAAGCACCCGAAGCTCGCGGAGTTCCCGTCCCTGTTCAAAGTGGGAAGCACCGGCACCATCCTGGGCAGGCCCTTCACGGCTATGGGCAGAATGCGCTATAACTATCCCGGCGGTCACTTCGACGAATGGTTCATGGAATATGACGGCGGCACTGCCTGGGTCACCGAGGACGAGGGGACCTATTCCCTCTATACGGAGGTCGAGGAAGCTCTTGAGTTCCCCGATATCACCACCGTCCGCGCCGGGCAGAACGTTATGATCGGCGAAAAAAAGGTGATGGTAAAGGAGAAGGGGAATGCGGAAGTCGCCGGAGCGGAGGGCGAGCTATCCTTCTACATTGAGCCAGGCACGAAATTGACCTATATGGACGGCGTCTCTGACGGAAGGAAGGTTTCTATCGAAGCGACCGAGAACGAGATCGAGCTGTTCTCCGGAAGGCCGCTGCTGAAGCGTGACATCGTCGTCGGCTGAAACCTGAAACGAGTTATATGCATAATCGTATTGTCATCGCAAGCGCAGCGAAGCGCCCTTCGACTTCGCTCAGGGACCAACCGGTTGCCGAGCGGAGTCGAGGCATGCTTCGTCGCCCTCATGAATAATGAGGGCTCCTCGCAATGACCAGATGTGGTTGCTGTCACTATTCTTAATTAACTATGCTATCAGTGTAAAGGAACCGAGGACCACATGGGTACGGACAATCCCGATCTGAAAGCTCTGAAATGCTCCAAGTGCGGTGGCGATCTGGTAAAAAGCTACCGGACCGAGTATGATGACGAAGAGGAAGAGAACGTCAGCATTCCGACGGCGAAATGCTCTGCCTGCGGGCAGGAATATAACCAGAAAACAGAGGAATATTACGGCGTATTCGCGGACGACCTGTCGTCGGACAGGGACAATTCGGTCTTCAGGCTCGGGATCAAGGGAACGCTGAAGGATATCGAGTACGAGATCATCGGGCGGATACGCTACCAGGACGAGGACGAGTGGGAGAAGTCGACATGGGATGAATGGTTCGCCGTGTCCGCGGACGGGACCTACCATTACTTCGTAGAGGAGGATGGCGAGGTCCATTCATATGAAGACTATACGCCCGGTTCGATCGACCTGGAGTCGGACCCGGGTTCTATCGAGTTCGAGGGCAAGAAGATATCCCGTGACGAGGCCTATGTGGGCCGGATCGTGTTCGCGGAAGGGGAGCTTCCCTGGAAACCGGAGATCGGTGAGCCGGCCACCATGTATGACTTCAGGAAGGACGGCGTAAAGTACACCATAGAGCACTCCGAGGACGAGGTCTCGATCACCAGGGGCGAAAAGATATCGTATAAGGATGTCGTTAACGCCTTTGGCGGCGAGAAAGAGAAGGGCCGGTACCGTGAGACCATGACGATGCGCACTACCTACC
>JAKJGD010000462.1 GCA_022704585.1 Spirochaetota bacterium
GGCCGAGGAATTTGGCCACTCCCGCAAGCTGTACAACTACCTGTTCGACCGGGGCGGAAGGGTCATGCTGAAGGCTATCGACGGACCCCCGACCGAGTGGAAATCACCGGAGCATGTTTTCGAGGAAATATACAAGCACGAGCAGAAGGTGACCGGCCTTATCAACGATCTCGTCAATCTCGCGATAGCGGAAAAGGACCACGCGACGAACCAGATGCTCCAGTGGTTTGTGGCCGAGCAGGTCGAGGAAGAGTCTTCGGCCCTGACGATTTTGGATGAGCTCAAGCTCATCGGCAATGACGGTAACGGTTTGTTAATGAAAGACCGGGAGCTGGCACAGCGCATGTTGAATATGATGCTGTATACCGGTATTGCCGGTGCCGGTGCGTAACACCGCGTTCGGCGGGGTGCATGCCCGATGCGCATCTCACGCTGTACGCGAACGGAATGACAACAATTCAGGAGGAAATAATGAAGAGTTTAAAAGGAACAAAAACCGAAAAAAATCTGCTGGCATCCTTTGCCGGCGAATCGCAGGCAAGGAACCGGTATACGTTCTTTGCCTCGCAGGCGAAAAAAGAGGGATACGAGCAGATAGCCGCCATCTTTACCGAAACGGCTGAGAACGAGAAGGAGCATGCAAAACGATTCTTCAAGTTTCTCGAGGGCGGCATGGTCGAGATTAACGCTTCCTACCCGGCCGGGACCATCGGAAAGACCGTCGATAATCTGAAAGCCGCTGCCGACGGCGAAAACGAGGAGCACACCAAGCTCTATCCATCCTTTGCCGACATAGCCGAGCAGGAAGGATTCAAGGAAATCGCAATCGCGTGGAGACGGATAGCTGACGTCGAGAAACACCATGAGACGCGGTATCGCGCCCTGGCTAAAAACATTGAAGAAGGAACCGTGTTCAAGAAAAGTGCCAAAACCAAATGGAAATGCCGTAACTGCGGGTACGTACATGAAGGTGAAATCGCACCGGACACCTGCCCCACCTGCCTGCATCCCCAGGCCTACTTCGAGGTTTTGGACGACAACTTTTAATTCTGCTTGAATCTGAAATGAAAAACGGGCCGGCATCAGCCGTCCCGTTTTTCATTTCACCCGATCTCCTGATTCCTTATTTCAGCAGCGTGAGCCGCCTTCAATAATAAATCCAGAACCGTAGGGGCTTTTCGTATAATCGACCTTCAGGCCCGGTACCGTATCGAGATATCCCACAATTCTTTCATCGAGCAGGATCTTTATTCCATCACTCTCGACTACACGGTCTGTACTGTTTTCCAGCTCATCCAGAGCCAGTCCCAGACGGGGGCCGCCTCAACCATACCCAGAAAAAACAACCCTCAACGCCGGCTTGATGAACTCTGAACCCCGCAGAACCTTACTTAACTCATCCCGTGCTGATGGGGTAATTGAAATATTCATTATAATCTCCAAAAAAAATATTCTTAATTAGAACATACTAATTATCTAAAGCATTGTCAACTTTTTCATTAAGTATTTTAGATTTTTCTTAATTTAATTAAGGTTGACATACCCTTTTTAAAACACTATTTTTATTAAATAAACAAGGAGCCGGGCATGAAACATTATGACATTCTGATAATCGGGGGAGATGCTGCAGGAATGAGCGCAGCATCACAGGCAAGAAGAACAAGTGAAACACTCTCGATTGGCGTATTCGAGAAGGGTCCCCATGTGTCCTACGCCGCCTGCGGCATGCCCTATTATATCGCCGGGGACGTTCCGGCGCCGGAAGACCTCGTCGCTATCGATGTACGGAAATATATCGAAAAGAGAAAGATCGAGATATACATGAATACCGAAGTTACGTCAGTCGATTTACAGGCCAAAACGGCAGCAATTCAATCCACCCGCGGAGATGCAGCCGTATCATTTGATAAGCTCGTTATCGCCACCGGCGCGCGGCCCGTAGCCCCGCCCATACCCGGTATTGACGCCGGGGGCGTCTTTTACCTGCGCTCGCTCTCTGACGCAATCGCAATAAAGAAATATATTGAAGAAAAAAAGCCCATATCCGGCCTCATCATAGGAGGTGGTTTCATCGGTCTCGAAATGTCCGAAACACTCCGGCGGCTCAATATTGAAACGACCATACTCGAAAAATTTGAATCTGTCGCCATGACAATGTCGCCCGATGTCCGTGAAACCATCCGCGATACGCTCCTCCGAAACGGCGTGAAAGTCCGGACCGCTCTCTCGATAGATCGCGTTACGCGCCGGGGCGAGACCCTGACGGTGCACACTGACGCAGGTGATTTCGACGCGGACTTCATTATCGTATCGGTCGGCATAACCCCGAATACCGGTTTCCTCGCCGGCAGCGGTATCAAAATGACCGACCGCGGCGCGATCATCGTGGACGAGTTTTCCCGAACGAGCATGCAGAACGTGTACGCGGCAGGTGATTGCGCAACGGTGCGAAGTATTATCACCGGGAAGGACGTGTACATGCCGCTGGGAACAACGGCTAACAAGCAGGGCCGAGTCGCGGGCATACACGCCGCCGGTGCCGCAACGGACTGGCTCCCGGGAATTGTCGGATCACAGCTCGTCAAGGTCTTTGACCTTGAGGTGGGAAAAATCGGCCTTAATTATTCCGATGCGGCGCGGGAGGGAATCAAAGCCGTTTCGCATGCAACCAGATGGATGTCGAGAGCCGGCTATTATCCCGGCTCACGCGATATCCTGGTTGTGCTCACGATGGATACCGGGACCGGGGAGGTCATCGGCGGGGAGGTGGCCGGTACCG